>NZ_JBSQYS010000040.1:0-45223 GCF_055140945.1 Sunxiuqinia sp. | reverse complement strand
CTATTTCCTTGTCCACGATGATTGTTTCCTGTTCCCTGAACGTTGCGGAGCGGTCGATTGGGACCATAAAAAGACCGCTCCAAAAATGAAGCGGTCCCGCGAGTTAAAAAAATTGATAACCCTCTGGAAAACTTGTGGGATAAGAGTGCAATTGCTTTTCTCAAAAAGTAAAACAGCACCGAATAGCGTATTTCCTAAAAATTAAGAACTTGATTTTTAACTGCTAAAAGGATATTGTTATCTTTGCCGAGCTTTTTAAAAGGAAATCAGGCAAATGGCACATAAATCAGGATTTGTAAACATCATTGGAAACCCGAATGTCGGGAAGTCAACCATCATGAATTCGCTGGTTGGCGAGCGGTTATCGATCATTACTAAGAAGATGCAAACGACTCGTCACCGAATAAAGGGGATTGTGAGTGGAGAGGATTTTCAAATCGTATATTCAGACACTCCAGGCATTTTGAAGCCCAATTACAAGCTTCAGGAATCGATGATGAAGTTTGTAAACACGGCATTGTCTGACGCTGACGTGATCATATACGTGACAGATGTGGTTGAGAAACCCGATAAAAATGCGGAGTATCTGGAAAAAGTTCGCAAGTCGAACGCCCCGGTAATTGTTTTGGTCAACAAAATTGATTTGTCGAACCAAGGTGATGTCATGAAGTTGTATGAATACTGGAAAGATCTTTTGCCGGCTGCTGATGTGTTTGCTGTTTCGGCTACCGAGCGTTTCAACATCGGACCTATTTTTGACCGCATTATTGAGTTGTTGCCCGAAGCACCTCCGTATTTCCCAAAAGATGAGTTGACGGATCGGAATGATCGGTTTTTTGTCTCTGAAATTATTCGGGAGAAAATACTGTTGTACTATCAAAAGGAAGTTCCCTATTCGGTTGAAATTGAGGTGGAAGAGTTTAAGGAAGAAGAGAAATTACTGCGCTTACGATGTGTGATTAATGTTGCACGCGACAGCCAAAAAGGTATTCTTATTGGGCACAAGGGAGCTGCCTTGAAGAAAGTAGGTACGCAGGCTCGGAAAGACATGGAAGAGTTTTTCCAGAAAAAAGTATTTATGGAGTTGTATGTTAAAGTATCTAAAGACTGGCGGGATAAAGATCGTATGTTGGGTAACTTTGGATATGATTTTCAGTAAAGAAGGAAGAGTGAAGCTGAAAGTGGAAACTCACCAAGGTAGGGTACTTGGAATTTGAAATTTATAAATGGAACAAAAGGAAGAATGGGCAATATAGTCGCTATAGTAGGAAGACCGAATGTCGGTAAATCAACCTTGTTTAATCGGTTGGTTGAAAGTAGGAAAGCCATTGTTGATGGTATTTCGGGTGTTACCCGCGACCGCAACTACGGTAAGGCGGTATGGAATGGTAAAGAGTTTTCGGTGATTGACACAGGCGGTTACGTTATTAACTCAGAAGATGTTTTTGAAGAAGAAATTCGCAAGCAAGTACACCTGGCAATTGATGAGGCTGATGTGATTTTATTTGCTGTTGATGTAGAAGGAGGAATTACCGATCTGGATCAGAATGTGGCTCATCTATTGCGTCGTTCTAAAAAGCCGGTTTTCCTTGCTGTCAACAAAGTTGATAACCACGAACGTATTATCGATTCGCACGAATTTTATGGCCTGGGCTTAGGCGAACTGTATTGTATTTCGGCCATGACTGGTAGCGGAACCGGCGAGCTGTTGGATGCCGTGGTAAATAGCTTTGTCAAAAAAGAGCCCTTGCCCGATGAGGAAGGCGTTCCGCGTTTTGCTGTTGTTGGCCGTCCTAACGTGGGGAAATCGTCATTCATTAATGCATTGACTGGCGTTGACCGGAATATTGTAACTGATGTTGCGGGAACAACACGAGATGCGATTAACACCCGCTACACAAAATATGGACACGATTTTTACCTGGTAGATACCGCAGGGCTTCGAAAGAAAGCTAAAGTTCACGAGGATTTGGAGTTTTATTCGGTGCTTCGGTCGGTTCGTTCTATCGAAGATTCTGATGTTTGTATGTTGTTAATTGATGCCACCCGTGGCGTCGAAGGTCAGGATTTGAGCATTTTCAACCTGATGATTAAAAACCGAAAAGGAGTAGTCATTTTGGTAAACAAATGGGATTTGGTTGAAAAGGACAATGCTTCGGTGAAGAAGTTTACCGAACAAATCCACGAACGCATTGCCCCGTTTGTCGATGTGCCAATCGTTTTTATGTCGGCATTAACCAAACAGCGTATTTTTAAAGCACTGGAACTGGCGATTGAAGTGTATGAGAACCGCCAACAAAAGTTGAAAACTTCAAAATTGAATGAAATCCTTTTAGAAGCTGTTGAAAAATACCCACCTCCATCAGTTAAAGGGAAATACATTAAAATTAAGTATGTGACTCAGTTGCCAAGTCCAACGCCTTCGTTTGCCTTGTTTGCCAACTTGCCACAATACATCAAGGATCCGTATCGTCGGTATATCGAAAACAAGATTCGCGACAGTTTTAACTTTAGCGGTGTGCCTTTGCAAATCTTTTTCAGGAAGAAATAGAGTCTGTAAACCGAACGCTTCATTTTACATTAAGGCATCATTAACAGATTGTCAAAGGACATGCTGTAGAGCATAGTTCAAGATTTAAAGTCTATTTTTGCGCGCTGACAAAGTATACGCGTATGAAGTTGAAGTATGATTTTAAGTTTATTGACAAGAAGCAGGGAACTGTTAAAGATGATATTCTCTCAGGATTAACCGTTTCATTAGCCTTGGTGCCAGAGGCCGTAGCATTTGCCTTTGTGGCAGGTGTCTCTCCTGTTATTGGTTTGTATGGAGCTTTTATGATGGGGCTTATAACTTCTATGATAGGAGGTCGTCCGGGAATGATTTCCGGAGCAACAGGAGCTATGGCCGTTGTAATGGTCAGTCTGGTGAAAGACGGAACTGCCATGGGAGGAGCCGGCGAAATGATGGGCTTACAGTATTTGTTTGCCACCCTTGTTTTAGTTGGGATAATACAAATGACGGTTGGATTTTTGCGATTGGGTAAGTTTATTCGATTGGTGCCTCACTCAGTAATGATGGGTTTTGTAAACGGACTGGCTATTGTTATCTTTCTTTCTCAACTCAATATGTTTAAAGTAGGCGGAGAATGGTTGAGTGGTGCGCCGCTTTTCACGATGCTCGGTTTGGTGGGTGGTACCATGCTTATTATGACTTTTCTACCTAAAATTAGCAAAGCGATACCAGCAGCCTTAGTTGGTATTTTGGTGATTTCGGCAATTGTGATATTTGGAGGAATTGAAACGGAAACCGTGAAAAGCTTTATTCAAGCTCGCGGAGGAACAGGTATAAAGGCAGGATTGCCGAGCTTTAATGTTCCAATGATTCCGTTGAATTTTGAAACCTTGAAATTTATTTTCCCATATGCGATAATTTTGGCTGCTGTTGGTTTGATTGAATCGCTGATGACCTTGAGTCTGGTTGATGAGCTGACCGAAACACGGGGGAGCGGAAACCGGGAATGTGCTGCACAGGGTGCTGCGAATCTGGTCAATGGTTTCTTTGGTGGTATGGGTGGATGTGCCATGATTGGTCAAAGTATTATCAATATAAAATCAGGTGGACGAAACAGATTATCCGGTATTGTGGCAGCCTTGTCATTGCTGGCGTTTATTTTGTTTGCTTCTGATTATATTGAAATGGTGCCAATTGCCGCTTTAGTTGGGGTGATGTTTATGGTGGTAATCGGAACATTTGCCTGGAGTACATTCAACGTCATTAATAAAATTCCGGTGGCAGACTTGATTGTTATCGTTTTGGTAACAGCATTGACTGTCATTTTTGATTTAGCCATTGCCGTGTTGGCAGGAGTTATTGTATCCGCGTTGGTGTTTGCCTGGGAAAATGCAGTTCGTATTCGTGCCAATACAAAGATTGATGAGCATGGAATCAAGCATTACGAGATTGTTGGTCCTCTTTTTTTCGGCTCTACAACTTTTTTTAACGGTAGGTTCGATGTGCAAAATGATCCTCAGGAAGTAGTTATTGACTTTAGAGAATCGCGAATTATGGATCAATCGGCTATTGAAGCAATCAACAAGCTGGATGAACGGTATCAAAAAGAAGGAAAAACCATTCACTTACGCCACTTGAGCAAAGACTGTATCAAGTTGATTAAAAGAGCCGAAAAGATTTGCGATGTGAATATTGTTGAAGATCCGAACTATCGTGTAGCGATTGATAACTATCGAAAACATTTAGAAACAACGTCATAAACAAAATAACAGATAACAAAAAAGCCGGTTTAAACCGGCTTTTTTGTTATCTGTATTGGTTAGTCTTGCAAAAACTGATTTAGTAAACCTCCGGATTCTTTCCGTTGGTTTCCACCTCTTGGTGATAGTTGGGCAATCAGTTTTCGGATTGGCATGGATTGCAACCAAACTTTCCCGGTTCCACGGAGGGAGGCCAGGAATATTCCTTCACCACCAAATACCATGGAGCGCAAACCGCCCGATTGTTCTACACTAAAATCAACAGTAGGTTCGTAAGCCACAATGCAGCCGGTGTCAACGCGTAAAACTTCGTTATTCAACTGCCGCTCAATGACTGTTCCGCCGGCATGAACGAAAGCGCTTCCATCACCGATAAGCTCTTGCATAATAAAACCTTCGCCGCCAAAAAAACCGGCTCCCAATCGTTTGTTAAAGGTGATCGAGATTTTGGTGCCCAACGCAGCACAAAGGAATGCGTCTTTTTGAACAATGATTCGGCCTCCCATGGATGCTAAATTAAGCGGGATGATTGTACCGGGATAAGGGGCAGAAAAGGCGACATGCTTTTTACCCCAGCCTTGATTGGCAAAGTGTGTCAGAAAAAGCGATTCGCCTGTAATAATGCGGGACCCGGCCGATAAAATTTTGTCGAAAAAGCCTGCTCTCGGATTGGAACCATCGCCTAACTTAGCTTCAAAGCTAATCCCGTCTTCCATGTAAATCATGGCACCAGCTTCCGCAATGACAGTTTCTCCCGGGTCGAGTTCCACTTCCACCAATTGGACATCGTGCCCGATAATTTTGTAATCAATTTCGTGTGATTGCATATCTGTTCAATTTTGAATTTATTTCTGAATCTAAATTTACAAATCGTTTTGCTTGATGAGTTAGATTTTCGACGAAATGATGATTTTTGGAGGTAAACTTAGTCTTCCTGCGCTTGTTGATGAGCTTCGTTTATGCTGGCGTTGAGCTCAAATCCAACTAGCAAAATTAATGACATTAAATAAAAAAGAAGTAGGATAACCAGCAGAGTTCCGATGGAACCGTAAAGTTTGTTGTACTGCCCAAAGTTGGTGATGTAATAGCTGAAGCCTATCATCACGAAAATACTTAAAAAAGTGGCTAGTGTTCCTCCAGGAGAAATGAAACGCCACTCGGTTTTCTTGGCCGGAGCAAAATAGTACAGAAAAGCAAAGGCAAAGAAAAACAAGGTGACGGTAATAATCCACTTTCCGATGGTGAGCAAATAGTAGGTGAACTTATCATTCAATAAACCCACTTTTAGCATGTAATCAATGGCAAATTGTCCTCCTGTAATTAGGGCAATGGAAAGCGTAATTAAAATGGAGAGAATAAATAAAAGCACCACTGCTGTTATCCGTTGACTTAGCCAACTCCTTCTTTTAAAGGTGTGTAGCGAGCCGTCAAAGGCACTCATCATGCTAGCCAGGCCATTGGTTGAAAAAATAAGAGCCATGAAAAAACCAAGTGAGAGTAAGTCTCCCCGCTGACGGGTTAAAATATCCTGAATGGTTTCTTCCACGGTCGAAAATGCATCGGGAGGAAGAAATTCCTGAATCAGTAAAAATAATTCCTGCTGAAAATTCTTGATTGGGATGTATGGAATTAGGGTAAACAGGAAAATAATGGCCGGAAAAAGTGCCAGAAAAAAACTAAAAGCAATTGCCGAAGCTCTGGTGGTGATGGATCCGTTGACAATACTGTGCCAAAAAAAGAGCCCAACATCATAAAGCGCAATATCATCAAAACCAGGCAAACTCGCCTTTCGGGCCCAAATTAAAAGCCGTTGAAAGAAACGCTTAATTTTATGCCTCCGTTTGCTGATGTTCATTCAGCTACTGTTTTTCAATTCGTAATTGGTGAATATATACTTGTGATCCTTTTTCTTTCAGTAAAAAATACACTCTGTAAACGCCGGATTGGGTTGTCAGGTTTCCAATGGCGTAACGCGCACCTTCTTTTCCTCCTTGGTGAATAATTGCAAAACGCTGTGCAGTGTTGGTTGAAAAGAAGTTGGCAACAATTTGTTTTGCCTGATCTTTGCTGTAAACATCATCTTTTTCGAGAACCACTAACTCAATATTGTCGTTGAAATAGTCTGACAAGGTTGAGGCATTTCCTGTTTTCAGGCTTAATATCACTTCGTCAGGAACTTGAGCAAAGCTAACAACAGTCGCAATTGTAAAAATAAGTCCCAGTATGATTGTTTTAATGCTTTGATTTTCCATCGTTTATCAAATTTAATGCGTTGTTTGTATGCATAAATTGTACCAAAATAAGAGTATGCATAGAACACGGTATATAACTTTGTAAAGTTAACAAATTTAAGATTGTATCTATCAAGAGATGGCCTGCTTGATTTTTTGTTGTCGTAATGATACAAACTTTTCAGGAAGAATGCTGATATTTATAGATTACATTTTTAGAGTGAAAAAAGCAGAACGTTGTTTTAAAAGAGAATAGAGTGAAGATTAAATTGATTGTAATTGGAAAAACTGACCAACCTTATTTGCAAAATGGAATTGAAATTTATCATCAGCGAATCCCTCATTACCTCCCGTTCGATTATGTGGTGATTCCGGATATAAAAAATACGAGAAAGTTGTCGGAAGATCAGCAAAAAGAAAAGGAGGGGAGCTTAATTCTCGATCAATTGAAGGCTGGCGATGAGTTGATTTTGCTTGATGAAAAGGGGAAGACTTTTCGGTCAACTGAATTTGCACGATTTTTGGAGAAGAAGATGCTTGGTGGAATTAAGAACCTTGTTTTTGTCATTGGAGGACCTTATGGATTCTCAGATACCGTATATCAAAAAGCCACTGGTAAAGTAAGCTTGTCAAAAATGACCTTTTCTCATCAGTTGATTCGATTGATTTTTAGCGAGCAACTGTACCGAGGGTTAACGATTTTGAAAGGCGAGCCTTACCATCACGAATAGTTGCATTGAAACTGATTTATGAGATACAACACAAAATATAATTACCTGTTTTTTTCGCTTTTGTTATTTGTCGGGGCCTTTTTGTTGGAACACCATGTGTTGTATCATAATCCGGAGGTCAAGTTGGTGCAGACTTTTGAAAAGAAACTGCATGATCAAAAAGATATTTTAAATGCTCAGTTGGATGAAATTGAGCAAACGCTGAACAACCCTGATTTTGATGGCCATTTTCAGAATGCATTTATCGATTATTCAACCATTTTCCATGATCAAGGACTTGGGTTCGTTATTTTGAAAGGCGACCAGTTGCTGTATTGGTCGCATAATCATTTTGCATTTACCAGCCGCTATTCAAGCAAAATGAAAGATCAGCAGTTGCTGGCTTTACCAAATGGCACCTATCTGGGGCTTAACCGTAAAGTGGATTCTTTGAATGTTGTTGGACTAATTCAAATCAAGGATGTGTTCAGCATTGAAAATCAATTTATAAACAATCAATTCGTCAAACCATTTGATTTGCCTGATGGGTTTGTAATTCAGCGTGAAAAGTCAGATTACAACCTGCCTGTTCGCGATGAGAATGGGAATTACCTGTTTTCGATTATGCCGACAGGGAAAATAAAATGCAGTGTTGATCAACTTTATTTCCCGGCCTTGGTCTTTGTGCTGGCTTTTATATTTCTACTGATTTTTGTTCGAAGGTTTTTTAAACTGTTTCGGCACGAGAATTTTGTAGCTCGTGTTATTGTTCTGGCCTTATCGCTTATCGGATTCTATTGGATTCATATTTTGTTTCGTATTCCCGAGTTTTTGTACGCGTTCGATTTATTTGGACCATCGCTGTACGCTTATTCTTTTTGGCTTCCGTCTTTGGGCGATTTACTCCTTTTTGCCATGCTATTTTTCTTTTGGAGCATGAATTTTGTGAAAGATTTTTCGTACTCAAAAAATGCCAAATGGACTGAGCTTCTTACGGTATATTCGTTTAGTTTGCTTGTTTACCTTTTTGCCAATTACCTGATTGAAAACCTGATTGAAAACAGTAGTATTTCGTTTCAGCTGAACCAAATTGACGATATTAACCTGGATAGCATTATCGGATATTTCATTGTAGCGCTACTTTTCTTTTCTGCTTTTTTAATCAATTTAAAGATCGTAGAACTAAGTGGTCGATATATTTCTAAAAAACGATTTTTACAGATTCATCTGCTGCTAATTATCATTAGTGTTAGCTCGGCTATTGTTGCAGGAAATGGTTACGTGTACATGGTTAGTTTGTTTTTGCTGACCAATTTTTCGGTCTTTGCCTTGCAGAATACCCAGTTTGAGCGGTATTCACTTTCTTATCTGATTTATTTTGTTTCGCTTTTTGCATTTTTCACCTTGATTACCATCCAGCATTACAGCGAGATTCGCCGGATTGAAAGCCAGAAGTTGATGAGCATAACACTTAACTCGGAGCATGATCCGGCGGCTGAGATCTTTTTAACAGAGATTTACGAAGAGTTGAGTGTTGATTCGGTCATTCCGTATCTATTGTCGACGACTTATCAAGAGCTGGAGAGTTATATTGAACGTCAGTATTTTGGTGGTTATTTTCGAAAATATGACGTGGATATTATTCTATGTCGTGGCTCGGATAGCTTACTGGTAGAACCCGATAATCAATGGGTTCCCTGTTTTCCGTTTTTCGAAAATATGATTGATGAATCAGGTATTCAGATTCCGGGTACAAATTTTTACTTTATGGATAATCTGAATGGTCGGATTTCCTATTTGGGAAAGATTTTCTATCCACTATCTGCCGATTCGTTGGGTACGTCTATCTTCTTTGAACTTAATTCGCGTTTGCTTCCTGAAGGCGCGGGGTTTCCTGAGCTCTTGCTGGATCATTCAATGACCAAGCCAGACCGCTATCGACATTTTTCATATTCAAAATATTTCGACAAGGAGCTGGTGCATTTAAGTGGCGACTACCAGTATAATTACTATATCGATAGTTACGATATTGAGAACGATGGTGGAGAGTTTACGCTCAAAAAATGGGATGGTTACGATCATCTGATTCATAATCTGGGAAATAAGAACTACATCATTGTCAGCGGTAAATCATTCGAATTACTGGATTACTTAATTTCGTTCCCATACCTTTTTGTTTTTTACTTTCTGTTCATTTTGGTGGTGGTGTTTGGTGGCAATCCGTCGTACCGAAAAAAGGCAATGATTTACGACCTGAAGTTTAAAATACAGGCTTCCATCATTACTGTTGTGTTGGTTTCGTTGATGGTTGTTGCAGGGGGGACAATTTTTTATAACATTCAGCAATATGAAGAAAAGCATCAGGATGACCTGAACGAAAAGATGAAATCAATTGCTGAAGAGATTGATATGCGATTGAATAATGTGGATGAGATATCGCCGGAACTGGTCGATTGGCTATGGCGGGAACTGAATAAACTGTCCATCGTTTTTCGAACCGACATCAATATTTTTGGGATGAATGGAGAATTAATTGCTTCTTCGCGGCCCGAGATTTATTTGCGAGGCATTATTTCGAACCGGATTAATACAGAGGCTTTTTATGAATTGATTGAGAATTACCAGGTCAACTATTCGCAGCCTGAAAAGATTGGCAAGTTGTCTTATTTGTCAGTTTATGAGCCAATAATAAATAATCGTGGCGACTACCTCGGTTTTATCAATCTGCCCTATTTTTCGCGGGGCGATGAGTTAAAGCAAGAGATTTCTACGTTTATTGTGGCATTCATTAACCTGTATGTTTTACTGTTTTTGGCAAGTGTGATTGTTGCGGTATTGCTGGCCAACCAAATTACTCGTCCATTGAGTCTGGTTCGCGAAAAACTCAAAGGAATTCAGCTGGTTAAAAAGAACGAACAAATCAGCTATAATCGCGATGATGAAATTGGAGCCCTGATTAAGGAATACAATCGTAAAGTGGAAGAATTAGCAGAAAGTGCAGATTTACTGGCCCGGAGCGAGCGTGAGTTGGCTTGGCGTGAAATGGCGAAGCAAATTGCACATGAAATTAAAAACCCGCTAACTCCAATGAAGCTGAATATTCAATATTTACAGCGAGCTAAAGATAGTAAGGGCGAGCATTTTGACGACTATTTTAACCGGGTAACACGCACGCTGATCGAGCAAATTGATACGTTGTCGGATATTGCCACCGAGTTCTCAAACTTTGCTAAAATGCCAAAAGCCAGGAATGAAGCGTTCGATTTAGTCAATCAATTAATCAATGTTACCGAGTTGTTTCAATCGAATACAGAGATTGATTTCTCAATGGAGTTTGAGGAAAAAGGACAGTTTCTTGTTTATGCTGATCATGAGCAGATTTCGAGAGCGGTCGTCAACCTGATTAAGAATGCCATTCAGTCAATTCCAACCAAACGTCGGGGGGAGGTGAAAGTGGTACTTTCCAAACAAAAAAAGAACGCTGTAATTGCTGTTGAGGACAACGGGTGTGGTATTCCTGAAAATATTCGCCAACAAATGTTTCAGCCCAATTTTACAACTAAAAGTAGCGGAATGGGCTTAGGGTTGGCGATTGTCAAAAAAATTATAGAAAATGCGAAAGGAACCATTTGGTTTGAAACCGAATTGGATGAAGGCACCACTTTTTATATTGAACTGCCACTTTTTGAAGAAGACTAACAATTTGTAAGACTGATTTTTTGCCATTTATTGTTGTGCTACCAGTCGACCAGAATGAGTGTGCTTTAAGAAAAGGAGACGACAGTTGAACTCAATTGCTTTCGGTGGTGTCTTCTTGTTTCTACAATCAACTTACTTTAATACCATAATGCGTTTGACTTTTTCAGAGGCTGCCAAACCATTGGGGTTGCACCCTGGCTGTCCTTCCGGAATGTCGATTCCCAGCTGTTGATAATAGGATACCCAGGTTGGTGCAAATCTTCCGGTTTCAGGATTTTTAAAAGTCATCGGGTTTAGCTCAAAAATGGAATCTTGAGCAAAAGCCAGGTAGATAAATTCGGAGCAATAATGGCTGGTGTCCGATAATAGATAGCTGAAGTTGTATGGTTTTCCAAGCAAGCTCATGGCTTTGTCGATTGCTGCGGGAATCGCTTTTTGATAAGCTGTTTTTAGCCGATAAATAGTCACTTGCGTTGAATCACCTTCGGGATGGGAGAACTCATCCAGACTCACTTTGCAGGTGCCCCCAAGAGGACTGGCGTGAAGCACGTTGACCGAGTCTTTTTCAACAACAGCCAATCCAATGTGCGAAAAGTGCGTATGTTTTTCGGTTTGCGTTACTTTGTCAATGGCTTTCGACAAGCCGCTCGATATTGTTTCACGAAATAGCAAGTCTCCGGTTCTGATAATTTCCGGGGAATGGTCTTGAGCTTTGGATGTCACTCCTGTGGTTAGGATTAGCATTGCTATTAATTGTGTTTTAATCGATTTTAAGAGCATGTTGAACGAATATTTAAGGTTCAATTTTTCCACGCCATTTTTTCTTCTCGCCGGTTTGTTTTTTCTTGTTGATGCGTTTTTCAATCGATGACCGGGTAGGCTTGGTGGCTTTCCGTTTTTTAACCGGGCGCAGTGCTTTTTGTAAGGTTGAATAAAATTTTTCAGTTGCGATTTCCTTGTTTCGAAGTTGTGAACGATCTTGCTGGCTGACGATGATTAGGTCACCATCGTTGGTAAGTTTTTTGCTTAATTTCTTAAGCAAAATTTCCTTTTGCCGTTCACGCAATAGTTGCGAGTTGCTAATATTGAAACGTAATTCAACACGAGTATCGACCTTGTTAACATGCTGTCCTCCGGGGCCACTGCTTCTAGAGGTGCGAAACAATAGCTCGCTACTCAAGTCGGGAATATATGTGGAGTAAGTGGTCATAAAAGCATAAGTTGGCCGAAAAGCTGGTGTTGAAAAACGAAGCTTATTTCCCCATTTTAAACAGCAGTTCTTTTTCTTCTTTTGTTAGCGAATCGTAACCTGATTTACTGATTTTTTCCAATACGTGGTTGATCTCTTTCTGATTCAGGTTTCGCTGGCGATTGTATTCAATATCGTCGGTGGGTTTACCTTTGTAGGTTACTTTTATCTTTTGTTTTTGAGTGAAAATTTTGGCTCCTTTATCGACAACTGAGGAGACGATGTTTGTGAGGTCTTTGTTTTTTCGATATTGTAAAACAAAAATCACACCCAGCAAAGCGCCTCCGATGTGAGCAATATTTCCACCTGAGTTTGACGAGGCTATTCCGATCACATACATGGCAATAGAAACCAGTGCCACATATTTCATTTTAACCGGACCAATAAACATCAGGTTGATCGTATGGTTCGGAGCCCACATGGCGACTGCAATAACAATGGCAATCACAGAAGCTGACGCCCCAAGCAATCGAGAAAATACAACGATATCAGCAAAGGCCGGGAACAAGTTGTAGGCAGCCAGAAAAAAGAGCCCCCCGGCTAAACCACCCAAAATATAAACCCCTAATAATTGCTTTTCGGTAAAATAAAATAGAAAAATTTTGCCAAGCCAATACAGCCAGAGAACATTAAATAGAATATGGAAGAAATCGAAGTGAAGGAACATGTAGGTAACCAAGGTCCAGGGTTTGTACGCCAATTGATGGATGTCGGCCGGTAAAGCCAGCCAGCTGATCAACGAAAAATCCTGATTCAGTAAAAAGAAAAACACGTTAATGATCCGAATGAACAAGAAAACGGCAATATTCACATAGATCAGGCGCGTTAGTATTGACCCTTTTTTAAATGATTCTTTTATTTCATCTACAATACTCATGGCTCGGACTAATAGAAGTTATTACTGTTTTTATTCCAGTAGCGAATAAGCAGATACCCAAAAAGCATTCCTCCCAAATGGGCAAAGTGAGCAACATTACTTCCCGGGCGAGATAGTCCAAGGTATAGCTCAATCAAACCATAACCAATCACAAAATACTTTGCTTTGATCGGGATAGGAGGAAAAAGTAACATCAACTGGGTATTGGGGAATAGCATTCCAAAGCCAAGCAGGACGCCAAATACTGCACCAGATGCACCAACAGTCGGAACGTTCAGCAGTAGATTGAGTTTACCCATCAGTGGGTCAGTGTAGTTTTTCCCTTGCATCCAAATATCGCCTCCGTTCTGTATGACAAGGTCAATATTTTCCGGTGTCATTTGTGAAATCACTGACTGATATTCAATCCAATTGACAAAGGTGTGCAAAACAGCGGCACCCAATCCGGTCGCAAAATAGTAAATGAAAAATCGTTTCGGTCCCCAAACACTTTCCAAAATTCGACCAAACATCCAAAGTGCAAACATATTAAACAAGAGGTGTGTAAAACCTCCGTGCATAAACATGTGGGTAACAATCTGGTACGGTTCGAACTTGGGTGAAGCAATGTAGTGCAGGCCGAGTATGCCTGACAGATTAATGCCTCGCATGCTCATGATGTAGGTTGCCAAAAGCATTAGCGCATTGATGATGATCAGGTTTTTAACAACCGGAGGTATGGAGCTTAAATTGGGTCTGAAATTCTGCATATCTGAAAAATTTAGATGGTGACTGCAAGAGCCACGCCAAACATTGTTTTCAATACAAAGTAACAATACTAAGGACAAATTGTCACTTCAAAAGTTTTTCAAAATGTTCCAACGGCATAATTGTTAACACTTGTTTGCCTGTTGGTGAAAAATTTGGTGTTGAGCAGGCGAATAATTGGTCGATCAACTGATTGATTTCTTCCTGTTTCATGGTGTAGCCATACGAAACCGCAGAAGCACCAGCTAAAGATGCTGCAACTTTTTCCCGGGCTTTTTCTTTAAAGTTGGTCGCCGAACTTTTTATATCTTCCAACAGGCTCTCAATAATCTCCAAAGGCGACGAATTATTAAGCATGCCTGGTGTGCCATTGATAATGAAACTGTTATTGCCAAAGTCACGGATATCGAACCCCAGTGCTTTCAGATCATCTAATACGGAGCGAAGCATTTCAGCATCAGCTGCATTTAAATCAAACGTATGGGGAAAAAGTTGTTGCTGACTAACAGTTTCTTCACTTTCAAGAATCGCCATAAAGTTCTCAAAAAGAATCCGTTCGTGAGCACGCTTTTGGTCAATAACCATTAATCCTGATTTGACAGGTGTTAAAATGTATTTATTTTTAAACTGGATGAACGTTTTTCCACTGTACTGTTCTTCATGTTTGATTTCCAGTGTCCTGCTTGCTTGTTCTTCTGGCTGAGTGATCGGAAAATTGGATGACTCGTCCTCTTGCTCATCGGTATTAAAATCGCGGTATAGTTTTTCCCAATGCTGCGACTGGCTTTTCTGATTGGTTGAGCCTGAAGAAAATGAAGACCCTCCGGAAAATTTCTTTTCCTCTTCAAACGGATTATAAGTAGGATTGATCTCAATTTTAGGAGGTTCAACCGACTCGGAGCTTTTTCGTGCAATTGGAATATCAATGCTTCCGGCCTGATCAAAATCTATTGATGGCACCACATTGTATTTTCCTAGTGATTCACGAACCGTTGCTTTAATCATCTGCCAAATTGCCGATTCACTTTCAAACTTTATTTCCGTTTTCGTTGGATGAATGTTGATGTCAATGTCTTCCGGCTTCACTTCAAAAAATAAAAAGTAAGAAGGAATTCCGTCTGGTGGTAATATTTTTTCGTAAGCCTGCATTACTGCCCGGTGAAAAAACGGATGGCGCATGTAACGCTTGTTGACAAAGAAGAACTGTTCTCCAAAGGTTTTTCGGGCGTGCTTGGGTTGTCCAATGTAGCCGGAAATTTTCACTAAGCTGGTGTCGGTGTTTACCGGGATTAGGTTTTGAACGCTGTTTTTTCCAAATAAAGCAACAATGCGTTTTTTGATGTTGCCTTGTCCCAGCTCATAAACCGTTTGCTGATTGTGAATCAACGAAAAAGATATTTCGGGACTGGCTAAGGCCACCCGTTGAATTTCATTGATAATGTGTTTGAGCTCTGTGGCATTCGATTTCAGGAATTTGCGTCGTGCAGGAACATTGAAAAATAAGTTTTTCACCATAAAATTTGTTCCGCAGCTGCAACGCGTGGCTTCTTGCTTAATTACTTTTGACCCATTGATGTGAATCAAGGTGCCAATTTCTTGATCGTGCTGTTGTGTGTGCAGTTCAACATCGGCAATTGCTGCAATGGAGGCCAATGCTTCACCACGAAAACCCATCGTGCGGATGGCAAACAAATCGTTGGCTTCTTTAATTTTAGATGTGGCGTGACGCTCAAACGCCATACGGGCATCAGTGTCCGACATTCCGCAGCCATTATCGCTTACCTGAATTAAGGTGCGGCCGGCATCTTTTAAGTTGATTTTGATTTGCGATGCTCCGGCATCAATCGCGTTTTCGACCAATTCCTTGACTACTGATGCAGGACGTTGAATAACCTCTCCTGCGGCGATTTGGTTGGCAACTGAATCGGGGAGTAGTTGAATGATATCTGACACAGAAAAGTATTAAAATTTAAAAAACAGGTATACGGCAATCGATAAAACAATAACAAACGTAATTAAACGGGTATTGTAATTGCGGCGAGCATCTGATGACGTTTTTGATGATTGACCCATTGCTCTTCTGAATTGTCCGCGAATGTTTGCCCGGTAGTTCGGGTCAAATTCTTTTTTCTCATGAATCCCCATTTCTTTCTTGATTCTGTCTTCACGTTCTTGCATCTCTTCTTTTTCCGGATCGTAATACCGATATGGTATGCTGAAACGGCGGTGGTTGGGCATATGAAAAAATTTCCCGATCATGGCTTGTCAAATATTGATTGATCTACAAAAATACAAAAACCAAGCCAGATGGTGAAAGGGAAATCGTTAAAAGTCCTAAATGAAACTAAACTCATTTTTTTGGTTTGTGTCTAGTTTAGTTTACCACCGCATTTTTTACAAAATACAGCATCTGACTCATGCTTGTCATGCAGACAATGCGGACAAACCTGAGTGTTGGAACTCTTGGTTGGTTTCATCATTTCAGCTGTAACAATGCCTGTTGGTACTGCGATAATGGCATAGCCGACAATCATGACAGCGCTTGCCAGGAACTGGCCAAGTGGCGTTTGGGGTGAAATGTCGCGCCATAACCAACAGTGGTCATGGTGACAATGGCCCAGTAGATACTCGATGGAATACTTATGCTTCTTAACCTTGAGTATTCGCAGGATATATTCAATTGAAAAGATAATTGTAATGACCCATTCCAAAATGCGTAGCAAACTTCGGTGTTGACTATTGATTGGTGGAACACTTTCGATTATAACCAGTGCAATGCTGATTAAAATGGTAAACAGTAAAGCCACATCAAAAAAGCTTTCCTTTGGGGGTGTCGGCTTCAAAGATAATTTCGTAAATTTTATTTCTGATACTGTTTTTCATAGGTTTCCTGAATGAATTCTAAAGATAGAGATTTTGCGAAATATCTGATAGCAGCAAAATGACAATTTTTTTTTTTAATCATCAGCTTGTTAATTCACAGATATCTTTGAATTTTAGTATATTGGTTGCTTCTCAGCGTTTTGAAAATGCTGTGTGCGTCGAAATTTAACGACTTCAAATTTGTTATAAACGAAGAGACTAGAAATGGAAGATGTGATCTTCGTATCTACTGGAGACGTGAAAGTGTGTGACATCAATCACCATTTAAAGTCAACAGCAATTGGCTCATGCATCGTGGTAACTGCCTGGGATTCATCTCAGAAAATAGGAGGAATGGCTCATGTAATGTTGCCGGGAGTTGCGCCCAAAGGAAAAAAGGAATATGCAACAAGGTATGCTGCGAACGCCATTGATAAACTGCTTGATCAGCTATCGCAACTTGGCACGAAAAAGGAAAAACTGGAAGTGTGCTTAATTGGCGGAGCCAATGTTCTGAAAAGAGAGAACGATACGATTGGTGAGGATAATCTCAGGTCGACAGAGGGGATTCTTGCTGACAAAGGATTTTTGATTAAATCAAAGGCGGTGGGCGGCACCTTGAGAAGATCTGCTTTTCTGAATGTTTCCAGTGGTTTTGTTTATTATACCGAAGGAGATTCGGATGAAAGATTACTTTCGAATACGACCAAACTCTCAACGTAAGATTGTATCTTTAATTGAAAAGAAACAAAGCATCCGCTAAAATGAAAGAAAAGCAGCAGAAAGTTACAGCACTTGAGAATGAACTGGGAAAGCAGCAGAATATTGAGCGAGAGCTTCGGGCGGCCAATCAACAGTTAGATGCTGCCAACCAACAACTTCAGGCCTCTGAGCAGCAGCTAAAAGCACTAACGGAGCAATTAACTGCAAGTGAACGTGATTTAATTGAGAAAGAAGAGATTGCCCGGTTCTCCCGCGACTACGCTGAGAATATTATTGCAACGATACGCGAACCTTTGATCGTTCTGGATAGGAGTCTTCGTGTTGTGTCTGCAAGTCGCTCTTTTTACGCCACATTTAAAGCTGTTCCCCAAAAGACGGAAGGCAAGCTATTTTATGAGCTTGATCACGGCCAGTGGAATATTCCTGCTCTCAAGATGCTGTTGAACGAAGTGCTTTCTGAAAAATCAACGATGGATGATTATGAGGTGGAACACGACTTTAAAAGAATTGGGAAAAAAATCATGCTTATTAATGCTCGGGAGTTATTGCAGGAACGGGCGAAAGACAGGTTGATTTTGTTATCGATTCAAGATATCACCGAAAGAAGAAAGGCAGAGCGGGAGTTGCTGAGATTGAATTCAGAATTAGAAGCAAAAACGAATGAATTGCAACAAATTCTTTACATTACAACACACGATTTACGCTCTCCACTTGTGAATATACAGGGCTTTAACAGAGAGCTGGAAGCATCGTTAAATGAGCTTACAGGACTCCTTAAGAATGTAGAATTACCCAACTCTTTAAAGCTTAGTTATAACCAAGTTATGAATGAGGAAATACCGGAAGCTATGCACTTTATTACATCAAGTGCCGATAAGATGGACGGCTTACTCACAGGACTTCTGTCCCTGTCGCGCTTAGGGCGGCAAAAGATCATTTTTAGTCATTTAGATATGAATAAGTTGATGCATGATGTTATTGAAAATTACGAATATAAAATCAATGAAAGTCAGGTTGAAATTGATGTTTCAGATTTGCCCCAATGTCAAGGAGATGAACTTCAAATTAATCAGTTATTCTCCAACCTGATTGACAATGCCATGAAATTTTTTGATCCAAAAAGGCCAGGTAAAATCAAGATTTCAGGAGAACAGGAAAATGAATTTATAAAATATACAGTCGAAGACAATGGGATTGGAATTCATCCCGAGCATCAAGAAAAGGTTTTCGAATTGTTTCAGAAGCTCAACCCTGAAAAGTCAGGCATTGGCCTGGGGATGAATATTGTGAAGCAAGTTGTTGAAAAGCATAACGGCAAAATTATACTCGAATCGACAACAGGTATTGGAACAAAATTTATTATCTTACTTCCGAAAGTTTAAATAAACCAAATGTTTTAAGCGAAATTCACCTTAACAACACGATGAAAAAGGAACTAACAATTATTCTTGCCGAGGACGATATGGGTCATGCTACGCTAATTCGACGAAATTTGAAGCGAGCAGGCTTAATGAACAAAATTATTCATTTTAAAGATGGAGAGGAAACGCTTGACTACCTGTTTCAAACCAAAGAGAAAAAGAATGGAATTCCCTCGCTATTATTATTAGATATCAACATGCCTAAAATTGATGGTGTGGAGGTATTGCGCCGTGTTAAAGAGGATCCGGGCTTAAAAAGGATGCCGGTAATAATGATCACAACTACTGATGATCCGAGAGAAATTACTAAATGTCATGAGCTGGGATGCAGTAATTATATTAGTAAGCCAATCGATTATGACAAATTTGTTGATGCCATCCGAAAGCTGGGTTTGTTTTTGCTCATTGTTGAAATACCCGATGTTAATAAGTCGGTGGATTAATTTGAATTTAGTTATTATCGGTTCTTCAATGTAAGGTGAAATATTAAATAAGGAGTATCAAAACATATAATATATGCGAACATGGCTAAAGCGGGGAACGATGGAGGAGTTATAGATAGTGACGGTTGGAGATTATTCAAAATCATTGTTATTGAAGACGATGAAGGGTTGAATCATTTAATACAAAAAAGACTCAAGCGAGAAGGTTTTCAAACAGGTTTTGCTCGTAGTGGAAAGGAAGCTATTGATAAAATAACCGGAGCCGAAAATGAATTGTTGCTTATTGATTATAAGTTGCCGGACATGAACGGAATGCAGCTTGTTGAACGTTTAAAACAAAAGTTGCCGCAAATCCCCGATTTTATTGCGATGACCGGTTACGGCGATGAGCGGATTGCGGTTGACATGATGAAGTTAGGAGCTCGTGAGTACCTGATAAAAGAAGCTGATTTTATTACCATTCTACCCGAAAAAATCAAACGTATTTGCATTGACATCGAAACGGACAGGAGGCTCTCTGAAACGGAAAAAGAACTAACCCAAAGCCTGGATTATTTAAATGAAATTGGAAAAATTGCACGGGTTGGCGGATGGGAGCTAGACATCGCTACGAACAGAGTTCATTGGAATGAGGTTACCAAAGAGATTTATGAGGTTCCGAGTGACTATTTACCGACACTGGAAGAAGCACTTAACTTCTTTTCCACAGAGTCTCGTCGTATAATTGAAAAGTCTGTTCGTACTGCAATTGATGAAAGAGTGGGTTATGAACTGGAGATTCCGATGGTCACAGCAAAAAAAAGGCAGATCTGGACCCACACGATATGTAAGCCGGTAATAGAGGCGGGGAAATGTGTTCGTTTACGAGGTACTTTTCAGGATATTACAGCGCGAAAAATTGCCGAAGAAGAGATTAAAAAAAGCGAGTCAAGGCTGAAGAGAACCGAGGAACTTGCGAAAATTGGTAGTTGGGACTGGGATGTCGCGACTGATACGGTTAACTGGTCTGATGAATTGTTTCGTATTTTTCAAATTGATCCCCCAAAAGGAGCACCATCATTTGCGGAACATTCCAAAATGTATTCGAAAGAAAGCTTAAAACTGCATAGCAAGGCAGTCGAAAAAGCTGTTGCGGAAGGAATATCTTATCATCTGGATCTTGTTATTATTCGTAGCAATGGAGAGAAGCTAAATTGCGCAGTTAAAGGATATGCGAAGAAAGATATATCTGGAAAGGTAATTGGACTTTATGGATCGTTTCAAGACATTACCGAACGAAAGAAACATGAAAAGAAATTGGTTAAATTAAACGATCAACTTTCTCTGGCACAAAATATCGGCAAGTTGGGCTACTGGAGTTTTGATGTTAAAAGTCAGATACCCAGCTGGACCGATGAGGTTTTTGAGATGTATGCTGTACCTAAAGAAAATGGAGAGCCAAACTACTTGGAGCAAAAGAAATTTGTCCACCCTGATGACTGGGTGTATTTTGACAATGCGGTACAAAAGTTAATAGAAGAGGAAGTTCCTTATGATATTCAAATCAGAATTGTACATCGTGATAATAAAATAGTTTGGATTAGGATTAAAGGATTTTGTAGAAAAGATGAGCATGGAGAAGTTAGTGAATTGTATGGGGTTGTTCAGGATATAACAGACTATAAGAGTGTTGAAGCCCAACTAAATGATCAGAAGTTGCTTTTTGAAACCATGTTTAATGCCATTCAGGATGGTATCATTGTCACCGATACCTCGAGAAAAATAATACTTGCAAACGATGGAATGAAAACAACCTTTGGCTATGCCCCGGAAGAAATAATTGGGAAAACCACCAAAATACTTTATGCCGATGAGCAAAAATATGAGGAGACCGGGCTGATGGTTTTTGGAAAAAATGCGAAAAGTCAGGATCAATTCTTTGTCACCGACTTCAAAGACAAAAACAATCATATCTTTCCAGGAGAAGCTTTTGGAAGAAAACTATATAATGCAGAGAGGAAATGGATCGGGAATTTGGGAATGATGCGTAATATTACTGAAAGGCAAAATTTCATTCTTGAGTTAAATAGGGCAAAAGAGAAGGCAGAAGAATCTGATCGTTTAAAATCTGCATTTTTGGCAAACATGAGCCACGAAATCCGAACACCGATGAATGGTATTTTGGGTTTCACAAGCTTACTTCAGGATCCGGAGTTGTCGGATGAAGACCAAAAGCAATTCCTGGATATTATTATGAAAAGTGGAAGTAGGCTACTTGAAACAGTTAATGATTTGATGGATATTGCGAAAATTGAAACCGGGCTGATGGATGTGTCGCTTGAGGAAATGAACGTCAAAAACGAAATCAATCAATTAATTGATTTCTTTACCGAGGAAGCAGACCGAAAAGGATTAAAGCTGATGTATACTTGTCTGCTGAGCAGCGATGAGGAAATTATCGAAACGGACATCAAAAAGTTTATTTCAATAATTACCAACCTCGTAAAGAATGCCATTAAATATACGAAAGCGGGATTCATCGAAATTAAAATTGAAAGAAAGGATGGAAAGCTATTGTGCCAGGTGAAAGATACGGGTATTGGTATTCCATTTGAAAAACAACAAGCTATTTTTGAGCGTTTTATCCAGGGCGATATTGCAACCAAAAGAGCGTATGAGGGATCTGGTTTAGGCTTGTCTATCGCAAAGGCATATGTACAGATGTTGAATGGAGAAATTGGAGTAAAGTCGGAGGAAGAGAAAGGCTCAACCTTTTATTTTTCAATCCCACTAAAAAATTCTAAAACAAAAAATTCTAAAACAAAAGACAGTACGTTGGTAGCAATGTCAGGAGTGGATAACAAAAACTTGAAAATTCTCATTGCTGAAGATGATCTTGCGAGCAGTCAATATCTGAGCATTTTATTAAAGAGTTTTTCAACGGAAATTATCCATGCCACGAATGGTGTTCAAACGATTGAGCTCGTAAAGAATAATCCCGATGTTGATCTGATTATGATGGATATTCAGATGCCTGAAAAAAACGGATATGAAGCCACAAGGGCAATCAGAGAATTCAATAAAGACGTAGTCATTGTTGCGCAAACAGCATTTGCGATGGAGGGAGATCGAGAAAAGGCTCTTGCTGCGGGATGTAATGATTACATCTCCAAGCCCATTAAAAGAGATCTGCTGGTTGATTTAATTCATCAACTCTTCTAATACTTAGTCCTTGATAAACGGCCAACTTGGACAATATTGTATTTTCTACCCTTGCAATTTTTTGATTAACCAGAAACAACTTCGCTTAAATGTTTTACAATTCACAACTTTTCGTTAAATTTAGTTGTGTAAACTAAAAACATTCTATCTCCATGATGATTAAAACCTTTGCATCCGCTGTTCATGGCATCGATGCGACAACCATTACCATTGAAACGGACGTATCACAGGGAATAAAATTTTTTCTTGTCGGACTGCCGGACAGTGCAGTAAAAGAGAGCCAGCAGCGGATTGAATCGGCCCTGCGTCTGAATGATTTTAAATGGCCTCGCAAAAAGATTGTCATCAATATGGCTCCGGCAGATATTCGCAAAGAGGGTTCAGCCTACGATCTGCCATTGGCGATTGCTGTTTTAGCAGCCTCGGAGCAGGTTGCCCCAGAGAAACTTGAGCACTTTTTAATGATGGGCGAACTTTCGTTGGATGGCACTCTGCAGCCAATAAAAGGGGCATTACCCATTGCCATCAAAGCTCGGGAAGAAGGTTTTGAGGGATTTATCCTGCCCCGCGAAAATGCCAAAGAAGCGGCTGTTGTTGACCAGCTAAAAGTTTATGGGGTTGATAACCTGAATCAAGTAGTCGATTTCTTTAACGATCGGGAGGAGCTGGAACAAACCGTTGTGAATACAAGAGAAGAATTTTATAAAAAATTGAACGCAACAGATCTGGATTTTTCAGATGTAAAAGGTCAGGAGAATGTCAAACGGGCATTGGAAATCTCGGCAGCTGGTGGTCATAATGTGATTATGATTGGACCTCCCGGAGCTGGCAAAACGATGCTTGCCAAACGAATACCAACTATTCTGCCCCCGTTTACTTTGTACGAAGCCTTGGAAACCACTAAAATTCATTCGGTGGTTGGAAGGATTGATAAAGATACTTCGTTGATGACTGAGCGCCCGTTTCGCAGCCCTCACCATACGATTAGCGATGTGGCACTAGTCGGAGGAGGAACTTATCCGCAGCCGGGAGAGATTTCACTGGCTCACAACGGCGTATTGTTTTTGGATGAACTTCCCGAATTTAAACGCACGGTTTTGGAAGTGATGCGCCAACCTTTAGAGGATCGGAAGATCACAATTTCTCGTGCGAAATTCTCAGTGGACTATCCGGCTAGTTTGATGTTGGTTGCTTCCATGAACCCCTGTCCATGCGGCTATTATAACCATCCTACCAAAGAGTGTGTTTGTGCACCGGGAATGGTTCCCAAATATTTAAATAAAATTTCTGGTCCACTGCTCGACCGCATTGATATTCATTTAGAGGTTGTTCCGGTTCCGTTTAAAAAACTCTCGGAGTTGAAAGAAACGGAAGGGAGTTTAACCATTCGCGAACGTGTCATTAAAGCCCGCGAAATTCAATCCGCTCGCTACAAGGAGATCGAAGGAGTTTTTTGCAATGCGCAAATGTCGTCACGCCAAATTCGGGACTATGTTGAGTTGGACGATGCCAGCAATAACCTGCTTAAAAATGCCATGGAAAAACTTGGGCTTTCAGCCAGAGCGTACGATCGAATTCTACGTGTTGCGCGTACGATTGCCGACCTGGAATTGTCTGCGAAAGTTGAGGCAGCCCATATTTCTGAAGCGATTCAGTACCGAAGTTTAGATCGGGAAAACTGGGGAGCGTAAATCGTTAAACTAATAAATCGAATACCCCGACATCAGCGTTGAAAGCTGTTTGGGCTTGTAATAGATCTTCCGCTTATACTTTTTGTACTTCTCTGAAACTTTGGGTTCTCTAAGTACATATTCCGAAAATTCCCGAACTTGGTGTCCTAGTCCGTGGGCAATGGTAATTTCGTCAACTTTGTGTTCCAATTTTTTACGAAATGGATGGAACAAATAACCCAAGCCTGTCAGAACAATACCCATTCCTGTTTTTTCTTTGTAATCAACGATATGTCCCAACTCGTGGCCAATGATACCAATCTGGGCGTTAAAAGGAACATCACTCAATAACAAACCTTTTTCTCCTTTCACACTCGTGTCAATATAAATTCGGTATTTCCGTTTCCCCTTTTTCTTGAAAATAGATCCAAGAGTTGGTCGGGATGCCATCGTAGTTTTCAGGTCTTTCCGCACAAACTCAATTTCTGTTCCTTTCAGCTCTGGGTAATAGCTCATCGCAATCTGAGCCTGATTCTGATAACTATCGTCCAGTTGTTTATGGACATAGCTGTCCATCTGTAATTCCGCTCGGTGTATACTGGCCGAGTCACTATAGAATTGTTGAACGGGGTCGGGGAGGATTGCCTCTGAATTAAAAACGATTAAACTCAATACCACACAAATCACATACTTCATAGAGGTTGAAACTAATAAAATAGATAAATTCTACAAAATGTTGAATAACAGTAGCCGGGTCTGATAACTTTTAAATAATATCTCGGGTGGGCTTAATAGTCCTATTTTTGTGCAAAATGTGCGATTTTCAAAAACTTTTTTCAAAAACTTAGGTTAATTAGTATTGATTCTTGATAAATAGAGAAACTATGGTAGATAAATTGTCTGATCCCATCGGGCGGCTGATGGGACTTCGTTATAAATCCCACCCTTGGCACGGAATTTATATTGGTAAAAATGCTCCTGAAAAAGTAACTGCTTTTATTGAAGTTGTTCCTACGGACACGGTAAAGTACGAAATTGATAAAGATAGCGGCTACTTGCGAATTGATCGTCCGCAAAAGTATTCAAATGTTGTTCCGGCATTGTATGGGTTTATACCTCAAACATTTTGTGGTGATGAAGTTGGTAAATATTGCATGGAAAAAACAGGGCGGGAAAACATAAAAGGAGATGGCGACCCTATCGATATTTGTGTGCTGACCGAGAAAGATATTACACACGGTGATATTTTGGTTCATGCCAGACCCATTGGCGGTTTTCGGATGATAGATGGTAACGAGGCTGACGACAAAATCATTGCTGTTTTGAACAACGATGTTGTTTACGAAGGATATAAAGATGTTTCAGATCTACCTCCCATTGTAATAGAACGTTTAAAACACTACTTCCTGACTTACAAAGATATGCCGGGAAAAGATAATGACACGGAAATTACGCATACGTACGAGGTTGAGGAAGCGTATGAGGTGATTCAGCGATCGATAACCGACTATCAGAAACGATTTGACAACTTAGGAAAGTTGCTCTATTAAAATGAAAGTCCGGGTTTTGACCGGATTTTTTGTTGTTCGTTCTTGTGTATTCGAAAGCTAAACTTGTTTGATTACTTTATCTATAACTCATCTGAGCGAGTTGTGTATTTGTTTTGTAGAACTTGAAAACAGCTCATTTTGAGGTTTTCGAAAGAGGTCAACTACCAACTATTTTTAGAAAAGCAAAACGAAAGTAGAAGTTCTCCCAAAAAAGTAGAAAGATGAGTTTAGGCTAAAAAGAAAATCCCGCCGTTAAGCAGGATTTTTCTTTTTATTTATGAAGTAGCTTTCGCTAGCTTTTCTTTTAACAAACCAGGAATTTCGGATGGTTCTTTCGCGACCGGTACGTTAGCTTTGGCAAAGGCTTTAATCTTTTCTTCGGCAGTACCTGCACCGCTAGAGATGATTGCTCCGGCGTGTCCCATTCGTTTTCCGGGAGGTGCCGTTTGTCCGGCAATAAACGAAACGACCGGCTTGGTCATATGTTTGGCAATGTATTCGGCTGCCTGCTCTTCCGCATCGCCACCAATTTCACCAATTAAAACAACGGCTTCTGTTTCCGGGTCGTTTTCGTACATTTCCAGTATTTCCTGGTAGTATAGCCCGGCAACCGGGTCACCACCAATTCCTACAACAGTACTTTGTCCCAGACCGTTCATGGTGAGCATGTTGACAACCTCGTAGGTGAGTGTTCCACTACGCGACATCAATCCGATATTTCCTTTTTTGAAGATCAGGCCCGGCAAAATACCAACCAGTGCTTCATCCGGGGTAATTAATCCCGGACAGTTGGGGCCAATTAACTTGGTGCCATTTTGTTTGATTATTGAATTCACCCGGATCATATCCTGAATAGGAACGCCTTCCGAAATTGCAATGACCAAATCAATTCCGGCATAGGAAGCTTCAAGAATTGCATCCGCCGCAAAGGCAGCTGGTACAAAAATAATAGAGGTGTTAGCTCCTGTTTTTTTTACCGCTTCTGATACCGTATCGAAAACGGGAATTCCATTCACTTCTTGCCCTCCTTTTCCAGGAGAGGTTCCGGCAACAATGTTTGTACCGTATTCTTTCATGCGTCCGGCATGAAATTTTCCATCTCGGCCAGTGATTCCCTGCACCAGCAGTTTTGTATCTTTATTTACTAAAATGCTCATTTGTTTGGTTTTTATGATTTCTGACCTTGGCTTAACTCGATTGCTTTTTTTGCTGCTTCACTCATGGTTTCTACGGTCGGTAGTCCTGTCTCTTTTAGCAGTGCTAAACCTTCTTCAGCATTCGTTCCTGATAGTCGAACTACAATAGGAATGTCTGATTTGATAATATCCAGAGCTTTAATCAGTCCGCGGGCAACATCATCGCAACGGGTAATACCACCAAAAATATTAATCATGACAGCGTTTACATTCTTATCTGAAATGAGAATATTCATGGCATCAACTACTTTCTGGGGGTTCGAACTTCCACCAATATCCAGGAAGTTTGCGGGTTCACCACCATACAATTTTATCATGTCCATGGTAGCCATTGCCAAACCTGCACCATTCACCATACAGCCAATGTTTCCATCGAGTTTTACATACGAGAGACCTTTTTCGTGAGCATCAATTTCTTTCAACTCATCTTCGTCTGCTTCTCGCATCGCTTCAATTTCAGCTTGACGATAAAGTGCATTGTCATCAAAATTCATCTTTCCATCGATAGCCCAAATCTTATGATCGGGGGTTAACACCAATGGATTGATTTCAGCAATTGTAGAATCAGTTTCAACAAAAAGCTGATACAGTTTTTGCATGATGACAGCTGCTTTTCGGGCTAACTTTACATCGCCAAATAATTTCATGGCAACCTCGCGGGCTTGAAAATCCAGTAGGCCTACCAGCGGATCGATCGGAAGTTTGTGAATTAGCTCAGGTGTTTTTTTCGCTACTTCTTCAATTTCAACTCCCCCTTCGGCACTTGCCATCAGCGTAACAGTTTTGGTATTTCGGTCGTTAATCAGACCAATATAAAACTCCTTTTCGATGTCGACAGCTTCGGTCACCAATACCTTTTCAACGGTGAGGCCTTTAATGTCCATGCCCAAAATTTTACGGGCTGCACTTACGGCTTCTTCTTTTGTTTTTGCGAGTTTAACACCGCCTGCCTTGCCTCTTCCTCCAACAAGTACCTGAGCTTTTACAACGACCATGTCGTCAAACTTTGCCATTGCTTTTTCTACTTCCTCAACCGAATGGCAAAGTACATCGTTCGGTACCGGAAGGCCGTATTTCCTGAAGATGTTTCTGGAATGAAATTCGTGTATCTTCATAAATTTATATATTTTTTAAAAGGTTAGAGAATTCTTATTCCTCATAAAAGTATCAAAATATCGAATGGGCAAGAAGAAATTCTGGTACTCACTTCGCTATTTTAAAACATATTAACAGCGGGTTTCCTGAATTGTTTGGTTGAAAAGTCAAAAGAATACAATCGATTGCATTGTGTGATAATTGAACTATGAAGTCGCATGGCAGAAGCTTTTTTGGGGTTATTCTGATTTTTAGTAATTCGCAGCAAAAATGTCGCATGCAATAAAGAATAAATGTTTATCGTTGAATCTTCCATAAATTCGCTTAGCTATTCTTACTAAAAAATCGGGGTGGATTGGTTCGAGCTAAAAATTAAGTATTTTTGTATCCTTTAAATTTCATCATCAAAACCTATTTGTCCTGAGGAATTATTTTGGGGAAATAGTGACACTACACTTTAGTTATGAAAGAAGAAGTAATTAAGCTTATCAAGCAGGAAGCGGAAGCGATATCAGCGATCCCGGTTACTGATGAATATGAGAAAGCGGTTCAGATTATTAAGAACAAGGTGCATAAACTGAACGGCAAATTGGTTGCCAGTGGTATGGGCAAGGCCGGACAAATAGCACTAAATATTGCAACAACGTTTAGTTCGACAGGCACGCCTGCGGTTTTTATACATCCGAGCGATGCACAGCATGGAGACCTTGGGGTAATTCAGCCCAATGATGTCTTGCTGTTAATCTCGAATTCAGGAAAAACGCGGGAAATTTTGGAGCTGGTTAATCTGGTCGATAATCTGTATAAAGACATACCAATTTTGGTGATTACAGGAAATCCGGATAGCGATTTGGCCAAAATTGCAGACGCTGTTCTTTTTACCGGAAACCCGGCCGAGGTGTGTACATTGGGATTAACGCCAAGTACCTCGACAACGACAATGACTGTAATTGGAGACGTGCTGGTTGTGCTGATGATGAAAGAAATTGGATTTACAAATGAAGAATATGCCAAACGTCACCACGGAGGGTATTTGGGTGATAAGTCACGCACACAGGCACTTCTTCTTCAAATTAATAAATAAGTTATGCGTATTACCAGAGAGAACACTGTAGGGTTGGTCGTTGATATTCAGGAACGCTTGGTTCCGGCAATGGCAGAAAAGGAAACCTTTGTGAATAACACTAAAACCCTCATTGAAGGGTTACAAACCTTAAACCTTAATTTGTTGGTTACCCAACAATATACCAAAGGTTTGGGAGATACAATTCCTGAAATCAGTTCATTGATTAAAGACTTTCGTCCGATTGAAAAGCGCGATTTTAGTTGTTGTGATGAAGCGATGGTTGCAGATGAATTAAAAATGAATGGAGCTCACAATATTATCATTTGTGGAATTGAAAGCCATGTTTGCGTGATGCAAACTGCTATTGATTTAAAAGAGTCAGGCTATAACCCGATTGTCGTGATGGATTGTGTTTCATCGCGCACGTTGAAAAGCGTAGAATTGGCTGCCGACCGATTCCGCTTTGAAGGAATTATGATGACCTCCTACGAATCCATTTTGTTCGAACTTACCCGTTCGGCTGCAGCGTCTGAATTCAAATCAATTTCTAAATTGGTTAAATAGCAGATATAAAAAGGAGTAGGCCGACTACTCCTTTTCTATTTTCGTTTTGTTCCTTTCTTTTTTTTTCAGAGAAATCGTACACGTTTCATGCTATAAATCCGAAAAACTAGGCTAATTTTAAGCGAACCAGAATTCAGTGCTGATGAAGTTAAACAGAATAGCTCATTTTATTCGATCCAGGATATCTTCGATATTTGCAATTCTTTTTTTTCTGCTGTTATTGTCAATCTCCTATTACTATATTTCTTACAAAAGAGGACAGTGGGAGAAAGATATACGAGCCAATTTGCTGGAAATCCTGATTGGGAAAAAATCGAAGCTAGAAAAAGCACTGTCTTCTCGGATTTATTATACCAAGGGAGTTGCCGCGTTTGTGTCGGTCAACCCTAACCTTACCAACGAAGACTTTTATCAGTTGGCGAAAGAGTTGATAAAAGAAGATTCGGTGATCAGTACCATCTCAATTTCTCCGGATTGTATATTAAGTGCGATTTATCCTCAGGAAGGCCACATGGCAGCCATTGGCCTGAACTTGCTGGAGCACCCTGCCCGAAAAGAGATTGTTGAAAAAACGATTGAAACACATAAAACCTTCGTTGCCGGCCCTGTTGAACTCGTAGAGGGCGGTGTCGCGTTTATCAGCTACACGCCAGTTTTTAATCGATTGTCAGCACGTGATGGCGATTTTTGGGGAATAACCGATATTGTTATTTACAAAGATAAACTTTTAGATGAGGCGGAATTAGCGCCGGTTGATAACGGATTTCGATATTCGTTGAAGGGAGCGGATGGCAAGGGTGAAAATGGAAATGTCTTTTGGGGTGACGCTTCAGTTTTTCAAGAAGAGCCAGTAAAAATCATTGTCGACTTGCCTGATGGAAGTTGGATTTTGGGAGCCAGCCCGGTAAAAGGGTGGAGCCACTATCTTGATCAGGATAAAACGCTCAGTATTTTACTCATTGTGAGTTCGATCATCATCAGCTTCTTATTTTGGTTGGTTGTTCGGGCACATCAAAAAATAAGGAGAAATGCTCGGGAGTTGAGTGCAATTTTTAAATCGATGCACAACCTGATTGTGGAATACAATCGAAAGGGCGAATATGTGAAAATCGCTCCCACCAATAAAAGTTTACTTTTTAAACCCGAGGAAGAACTCATCGGAAAATCTGTTCACGAAGTATTTGATACTGACCGTGCGAACCTAATTCTTCATGCTATTCAAGAGTGCATCCGTTCAAAATCTTTAGTTGTTATTGAGTATCCGTTAGAAGTCAGTGGTGAGCCTCGCTGGTTTACAGCCCGCCTTTCATATAAATCAGAAGATTCCGTGATTTTCAATGCTTACGATGTTACTGAAAAAAAGAAAGACGAAGAAAACATTCGGCAATCAGAAAAGAAACTCAAAGAGCTGAATGTGACAAAAGATAAATTTTTCTCCATCATTGCTCATGATCTCCGTAATCCATTATCTAATTTTCAAAGTATCTCCGAATTGTTGCATCAGGAATATGATCATTATAATGACGAGCAAAAGAAGCAATTGATTCAATCGATGCTGTCTTCATCAATTAGTTTGAACGAATTGTTGGAGAATTTATTAAAATGGTCTTTGTCGCATCGTAACGAGCTCTTTTTGAAACCAGCCAAAATCCTTCTTCAACCACTTGTAAAAGAGGCGATCGGTGGTGTTGAGCATATTGCCAATAAAAAGCAGGTTGTTGTTGAAAGCAGCATACAGGAGGAGGCGACTATTTTCGCAGATAAAAACGCGACTCATACGATTTTACGTAATCTGATTTCGAATGCCCTAAAATTCAGTCGAACCAACGGAGTGATAACCATTTTAGCCAACGAGAGATCTATTGATGGTGAAAATTATCAGGTGGTTCAAGTGGTTGACAAAGGAATCGGTATTTCGAAGGAGCGCCTGTCCAATATTTTCAATGTTGGCGTTCAATCGTCTACTGTTGGGACAAGTCAGGAGAAAGGAAGTGGCCTTGGCTTAATTCTGTGTCAGGAGCTGACTGAAAAGCAAGGCGGCCGCATTTGGATCGAAAGCGAAGAAGGAAAAGGTACGACGGTCTTTTTCAGCTTGCCAAAATCAACGAAGTAGCGAGATCGTTATTCTTTTATTCTTCATATTCCACTTTTATATTCTGAGATTTATGCTTTGATAGCAGGTCAATCTTTAAATCAGATCGTATTTCTGCATCTTCAATTGTTGCCTGCTGAACGTCGTCAAGGACAAACGCCGGGCGAACTTCGTGGGAACCTGTTTTCAAGCGGACATTCTCAAAAACGATATTTTTAACGTGTCTGACATAAAAACCTGAGGCAGGTAAAATATCGCCAAACATAGCAGCGGTTGGATAGCCTGCATCTTTTTCAGGGACTATCGTCGCTTTGTCCTCTGCGGTTCCGTTACTTAAGTTGGTGATCAGAATATTCCCCAAAAAAATACGCTCGGCGTAAGAACCTGCAATTCCGGTAATGTTGGATGTTGTTTTGGAAGTCGTCGTTGCCGTGATATTGGTGATGGAGACATTTTTCAGCTCACCAATTTGAGGTTGAGGAGCATCAGGAGCATGCTTTCTGGCACGGTTTCCTAAACGCACAAATATGGGACATCCTGTTTCTATAATCGAAATACGATCAATACTCACCTGATCTAAAACACCACCGTCGACCATTTCTACAGAGATGGCCGATTGACCAATTGCCGTGCCATAGTAGGTTGTTTCTTTCTCACTCGGACTAACCACACAGTTCGTGATTTGTATGTTTTGAAATCCGCCGGTTGTTTCGGTTCCTAATTTTAGCGAGTTGCAGTGTGAGTGAATCACACAGTTATTAATCGTCACATTTTTGCAGGAACGTGGGCTGGTACTTTTCAAGCAAATCCCATCGTCGTCTGAATCCACAATGCAGTCTGAAATCACAACATCATGGCAGCCGTCAATATCAATCCCATCGTTATTGTAGTTGCAATGATTGTATACCCTGATACCCCGAATTTGCAAATTGTCGCACGCCAGATAGTGCTGCATCCATGCTCCTGAATTGGTCATGAACACACCTTCTATTTTTACATTTTTGCAATTGATTAGCTGAATGCCATGCGGTCGTCTGATTCCTTCATCGTTTCCTATTCGAATAAATACGTCCCCTTGTCCATCAATTGTTCCGTTACCAACAATGCCAATATCATGCTGTCCCTCGGCAAAAATAAGTTGTTTGGTTTCCTTCAAGGTTCTCAGCGCAACATAGTCGGGTTGTATGCTGAGGTAGTCTTCAATATTGGTGCTTCCAAGCAATATGGCTCCGTGTTTGAGATGAAGATGGACACCGCTTTTTAAGATAATTGAACCAGTCAGGTATTTTCCTGCAGGAAAAATTACTTCACCACCACCGCTTTCGGAACATTGGTCGATGGCTTTTTGAATAATGACAGTATTTAAGGTTTTGCCATCAGCAGTTGCTCCTGCCTCTAAAATATTAATGTCTTTGGCTTGGATCGCGATAGTAGTCAGGAGAAGCAGGAGGATTATCGTTAGGTTTTTCATGTTTGATGATCGGTTAAATTGATTATGATAGTGCCTGTCAATATAAAAAAAACTATTCAATATGAATATTTTAAGCGAGCATAATTTAGCAAATGGAAGTTTGTAGCCCTACCTAACGAGATAAAAACTCGCAAAAAAAAGGTCATCCCAAACGGAATGACCTTCAATCATATATTTTTTATAATGTGTTAGTCGATCATGTCAAACCCGCAATAAGGAACTAATACATCCGGCACTTTAATTCCGTCTGCTGTTTGGTAGTTTTCGAGCAGTGCGGCAACAATCCGAGGTAAAGCCAAAGCACTTCCATTTAGCGTGTGAGCAATCTGTGGTTTCTTTTGTCCTTCCTCGCGGAAACGAAGTTTCAGTCGATTGGCCTGAAATGATTCGAAATTGGAAACAGAACTTACTTCCAACCATTTTTCCTGAGCGGCTGAGAACACTTCAAAATCGTAGGTCAGTGCTGCGGTGAAACTCATATCGCCACCACAAAGTCGGAGGATGCGATAAGGAAGGCCAAGTTTAGTAACCAAGCTCTCTACGTGTGCCACCATCTGATCCAGAATGTCATAGCTTTTCTCAGGGTGGGCAACTTGCACGACTTCAACTTTGTCGAATTGGTGCAAGCGGTTTAATCCACGAACATCTTTTCCATACGATCCGGCTTCGCGACGGAAGCATGCACTGTAAGCCGTGTTTTTTACAGGCAATTGTTTGGCGTCCAAAATCACATCGCGGTACAAATTGGTTACCGGAACCTCTGCTGTTGGAATCAGGTACAGGTTGTCTTCGGTCACATGGTACATCTGTCCTTCTTTGTCAGGCAATTGGCCGGTGCCAAAACCACTGTCTTCATTCACCACCAACGGCGGTTGAATTTCCAGGTAGCCGGCATCACGAGCTTCGTCTAAAAAGAAGTTGATTAAAGCACGTTGCAATCGAGCGCCTTTCCCTTTGTATACCGGGAATCCTGCTCCTGTTAATTTTACACCCAACTCAAAATCTATCAGATCGTATTTTTCAGCCAATTCCCAGTGAGGTAACTTGTTGTCTCCCAATACTGGCATTTCGCCGGCAGCTTTCACCTCTTCATTATCTTCGGGGGTTTTTCCTGCCGGAACAATATCGGCTGGTAAATTAGGGAGTTGCACCTGCAAGTCAAAAACCTGCTCGTCAATTTTGGCGAATTCCTCATCCAGATTCTTGATATTTTCTTTCAGTTCCGAAGTTCTGGCTTTTGCGTGATTGGCTTCTTCTTGTTTGCCTTCGCGAAACAATTGTCCAATTTCTTTCGAAAGCTTATTCATTTCCGACTTGTATTGGTCGGCCTGAACCTGCGTTTCGTTTTTCTTTTTATACAAATCGTTGATTTGTTCAACGATGGCAGAAGCATCAAAATTCTTCTTTTTAAGCTTTTCAATAACCAACTCCGGGTTTTCCTGGATGAATCTTAAATTGAGCATTTTTGAACGGGTTTTTAATTTGGTCGGGCAAAGTTATAAAATAAAAAATCTCCTGCCTCAGTAAAGACAGGAGATTCTTAAAACATATCGTTAAAATCGCTTAGTTTACTGCAGTAACAGGTTCTACAGAAACATACGATCTGTTGTCTCTTTTCTTTCTGAAAACAACAGTACCATCAATCAGGGCGAATAATGTATGATCTTTTCCCATACCAACATTTTCACCAGGATGATGAGACGTTCCACGCTGACGAATGATAATATTCCCAGCTTTGCAAATTTGACCTCCGTATATTTTTACACCAAGTCGTTTACTTTCCGATTCGCGTCCGTTTTTCGAACTACCGACACCTTTCTTATGAGCCATGGTCTAATGTTTTTAAGGGTTATCCAATAATATCTTCAATTTGAATCTGAGTCATGTACTGACGGTGACCGTTTTTCTTTTTGTAACCTTTTCTTCTTTTCTTTTTGAAGACGATTACTTTGTCACCTTTCAAGTGTTCCAATACTTTGGCACTTACTTTAACTCCTTCAACTTTTGGTGTTCCTACTTTCACACCAGCTTCATCTTCCACTAAAAGAACGTTATCAAACTCAATGCTTGATCCTTCTTCTTCCTGAAGACGATGAACAAAAATCTTTTTGTCCTTTTCTACTTTAAATTGCTGTCCGGCAATTTCTACAATAGCGTACATTTTCTATCTTTTATAATTTCCTCCGGCAGGCGGGAAAACCAATTGATCATCCACTTCTAGAGCCTACTCGAAAACTTCGGTCTGCAAAAGTAGATATTTTTTACTCAGAAGCAAAAAAATAGAGTCCTTTTTTAGCTGAGCCTGATTGGATTAGAAATGGGAGGTGAAATGCTGGTCATTTTAGGAACTAAGAAACACCTCCTGTTTTTAATGAAACACTAAAAGTATTGTTATATTTGTTTGAATACATTGGTGATGTTCTATATTCTATGCAGAAAAAAAAGCTAAATATTCTCGGACTCTCAGTTAGTCAAACTCAATCAGGCGCTTACGCCTTAGTCTTAGCCGAAGAAAATGGTGACCGACGAATTCCGATTATCATAGGACCGGTTGAGGCTCAAGCAATTGCAATTCAGCTGGAAGGCTTGAAGCCGCCACGGCCATTAACACACGATTTATTTAAAAACCTGGCTTTTGCTTTCGATGTTAATGTGTCGGAAGTAATCATTTATAAGTTGGAAGAAGGGATTTTTTACTCTGAATTGGTGTGTGTGATGGGAGAAGACGAAGTTCGGATTGATTCACGCACCTCGGATGCCGTAGCGCTTGCTTTACGTTTTAAGTGCCCGATTTACACAAATGAAGATATTTTGGATAAAGCCGGTATCGTTATGGAAAACGAAGAAGAAGATCCGGTGGAGTTTCAAAGTAGATCTGGTGAGCCGGGCAGCAAGAACGAGTTTGAAAGTTACACCGAGAGTGAGCTCAATGATATGCAGAATGAGGCTGTTAATAATGAAGACTACGAGCGTGCTTCGAGAATCAGAGATGAACTCAATCGACGCAAAAAATAAATTTCAGCGAAACATTTCAGACCATCCCATATCGACGGGAACATAAGTTTCAGGATTAGGAAGGTTGAGCATTGCTGAGCAAAAAAACTTTAAAATACGACGATGAATAGATTGCTGATCCTGCTACTGGCAACATGTTTTTTGGTGTTTTCGCTTCCTTCTCCATCTTATTCCAGCACACAATCGACGGCTGACGATAGCACAACCGTAGTTTCTGAACAGTCGTCCTCAGCATCCAATATTTTAATCGAGCATGCCGAAGAGCGGGATTTTAATTTCACGACCGTGTTGCGTGGCTTACTTGGCATGTTGGTTTTGGTTGGACTTGGTGCTTTGCTATCTCGCGACCGAAAGAATATCCCCTGGAAAACAGTGGCGATTGGCTTAGCCTTCCAGATTGTGCTGGCATTGGGGGTGTTGTATGTTCCATTTATCCGGGGAGGCTTCGATTTTTTCGGCCATATTTTCGTGAAGATTCTAGACTTTACAAAGGCTGGGACTGATTTCTTGTTTGGAACACTGGTTGATACAAGTCAGTTCGGAATGATTTTCGCTTTCCAGATTTTACCAACAATCATCTTTTTTTCGGCATTAACCAGCTTGTTATTTTACTGGGGTATTATTCAAAAGGTTGTTTGGGCACTCGCCTGGGTGTTTACCAAGTTAATGAAATTGTCAGGTGCTGAGTCTCTTTCGGTTGCCGGGAATATTTTTCTCGGACAGACAGAGTCACCATTGATGATTAAGGCTTATTTGCCAAAGATGAATGACTCTGAAATCATGTTGGTAATGACCGGAGGAATGGCAACGCTCGCTGGAGCAGTTTTGGCAGCTTATATCGGCATGCTGGGAGGAAGTGATCCTGTATTGCGGTTGGAGTTTGCTAAACACTTACTAACCGCTTCAGTAATGGCTGCTCCCGGAGCTGTTATTTTTTCGAAGATTATGGTCCCCAATCCCGACGAAGTCAATAAAGATATTGAGGTGAGTAAAGACCGTATTGGTAGCAACGTGTTGGATGCCATCACTAACGGAACTTCCGAAGGCTTAAAACTGGCCGTGAATGTTGGCGCCATGCTGTTAGCCTTTTTAGCTCTGATTGCCATGTTCAACTTTATTTTCGGAAAAGTTGGCTATTGGACCGGCCTTAACGATGTTATTATTCAGGCTACCGACGGAAGATTTCATGAGCTGTCATTGCAATTTTTATTAGGGTATATTTTTGCGCCTATCATGTGGCTTATCGGAGTAAATCCGCAAGACATTTTATTAGTCGGCCGTCTGTTGGGTGAGAAGCTTATTTTGACAGAGTTTATTGGCTACATTAGTCTCTCAGATCTTAAAGCAGCCGGCGCTTTTACCGATCAAAAATCCATTATTATGGCCACTTATATTTTATGTGGGTTTGCCAACTTTGCATCCATTGGGATTCAGATTGGCGGAATTGGAGCATTAGCTCCCAACAAACGAGTTACTTTATCGAAATACGGAATGCCGGCTTTGATTGCCGGAACCCTGGCTTCGCTTATGTCGGCAACAATTATCGGTATGATTTTAGGATAGTGATCGTGACATTCAAAAGGTTACCACTTGCGTCATGCTGTTGAATACTTAACATTAGTGGATAGTTAACGTATGATCATATATATGAATCATTCAAAAACTTTCCGTTATGAAACACATCAACGTAATTCTCGGATTTTTCTTGTTAACCTTTCTGTTTTCCGGCTGCAATACCAATCCTAAGGTCGGGTTGCTTCTGGACACCGTTGAACGCGAAAGATGGACAAAAGACAGAGACCTGTTTGTAGACAAAGTGGAAGAACTTGGAGGCTCTGTGATCGTAAAAGTTGCCGAATCTGACCCATCGGTTCAGTTTCAGCAAGCGCTTGATTTGATTAATGAGGGGATTGATGTATTGGTTATTGTTCCGGTTGACAAGACCGTGGCTGCCGGTATCGTAACAACCGCGAAAAAATCACACGTCTCGGTAGTAGCGTATGACCGGCTCATCTGGGATTGCGATTTGGATTTCTACATTTCAACCGACAACATTCAGATTGGAGAAAAGCAAGCGAACTTCCTTGCAAGGTCGAAGCCAGAGGGAAACTATGTACTTATAGGAGGACCAACCATTGACAACAACTCTGTTCAACTTTATCTGGGGTGGATGAACGTTCTTCAGCCCTTGGTTGATAAAGGTGATATCAATATTGTTTCAAATACGTTTGCAAACGAGTGGAATGTAGAGGATGGATACACGGTTGTTAAAGACTTACTTGACAATGATGTTCAACTAGATGCAATTATTGCAGGGAACGACGCACTGGCAAGCGGTGCTATTCAAGCTCTTCACGAAAATGACCTTGAAGGTAAAGTTTTGGTAGCCGGACAGGATGCCGACATAAATGCCATTCGGAATATTGTTTTTGGAAACCAGACGATTACAGTTTACAAGCCTTTAGAGTCAATGGCATTTAACGCGGCGATTGCAGCTGTGAAAATGGCAAAGGGCAAAAATCCTACTGATAACATGAGCTTTACGGTAAACAATGGTCATCATTTGGTGCCGGCTATTCTTTTGGAAGGGCAAATTGTAAACAAACAAAACGTTAAAATGACCGTCATTTCTGAAGGTTTTATAGCTGAACAGGAAGTATTTGAATGATACCAATACCGGTCATTTTTTGATGAGAGCGTGGAGCTTTTTATCCACGCTCTTTTCGTTTCTACCTTTAATTGTTTATAAAATTGCCTTTCCCTATTCGATCAAAAAGCTTAACTTCCCGCATTCAAAAAAAGAGGAAATTGAACATTAATCGTTGAAGGATAAATCATGAGGCAATATCTTGACTTACTGGAACATGTCACCAAGAATGGTGTGAAAAAAGATGACCGTACAGGAACGGGAACAGTCAGTGTTTTTGGCCACCAAATGCGCTTTAATCTTGCTGAAGGATTTCCTGTGCTAACCACCAAGAAGCTTCACTTAAAATCAATTATTCATGAGCTTTTATGGTTTCTGGATGGCGACACCAATAACAATACGTTAAAAGAAAAAGGTGTTCGTATCTGGAACGAGTGGGCGAATGAAGATGGTGACCTGGGACATATCTATGGTTACCAATGGCGTTCGTGGCCTACTCCCGACGGAAAGCAGATCGATCAGATTTCAGAAGTTGTTGATTCAATTAAAAACAATCCGAACTCACGGCGACTTATTGTGAGTGCCTGGAATGTTGGCGAGCTGGATAAAATGAATTTGCCGCCGTGCCATTTGTTATTTCAGTTTTATGTGGCTGATGGTAAGTTAAGTTGCCAGCTTTATCAACGCAGTTGCGATGTTTTTTTGGGCGTGCCTTTTAATGTGGCTTCGTATGCGCTGCTCACCATGATGATGGCACAAGTAACCGGATTGGAGCCCGGCGAATTTGTTTGGACCGGTGGTGATGTGCATATTTATTCCAATCACCTGGAACAGGTTGAATTGCAATTAACACGTCTTCCGAAGAAATTACCCACGATGAAAATCAATCCGGGTGTGCAATCAATTTTTGATTTTAAATTTGAAGATTTTGAATTGGAAAATTACGAAGCTCATCCGCATATTCCCGGGAAAGTTGCTGTTTAAATACAATATTGAATTAAGATTATTAGGAGGTTCACCTCAAAAGAGCTTTTTAATAATACCAAATACACACCGCTTATGATTCACCAAAATATCTCCATCATTGTTGCCATTGCGCAAAACTTTGCCATCGGTAAAAACAACGATTTACTGTTTCATTTACCCAACGATTTAAAGCATTTCAAGGAAATTACCTCCGGACACACGATTATCATGGGGCGTAATACTTTGCTTTCGCTGCCTAAATGGCCCTTGCCTAATCGCCGTCATATTGTGATTAGTGATAAGTTGGACGATTGTTTTGATGGATGTGAAGTGGTCTCTTCTATTGATGAGGCGATTGAGAAAGTGAAGGATGAGAAGGAAGCTTTTGTGATTGGCGGCGGCATGATTTATAAGCAGTTTTACCCTATGGCCGGTAAACTGTATCTGACCTTGGTACATAAAGATTTTGATGCCGATGTTTACTTCCCGACGATAGATTATAAAGAATGGGATGTAGAAAGTCGTGAGGATTTTCATGACGAAAAGAATGGCTTCGACTATTCCTATCTCAATCTTATTCGAGAATAGATTGTAAAAAAAAAATCCTGCACGAAGCAGGATTTCTTAATGTATGTTAGAGTTTCTCGACGTACTCAATAAAGTCAGTCATATTATCAAAACCTTCTTCTTTTTCGCAGGCCGAAGTTACCCAGGTCGAAATGTAATTGGTTGGTTTCGAAATCAACTGATATTCTTTTTCTAACTTTTCCTTTTTTACAAAGTCCGCAGGATCGTACATAATTGCCGCGCCAATATTCAATTGGAAAGCTGCGACATCTTCGGGGTGTAAGCCCCAGGTCGCAATAAACCCTTCACCTTCTTTTGTTTCGGTTCCGCTGTGGTAGTTGACACCGGTTACAAACTGAACAGGTTCCGAGCTAAAAGCAAAAGCTTCCACCTTGGCTTCGCGCATGCCTGAGTAAACAGTTACCCGAACCAACACATCAATGCTGTCGCCTTTATAGGGTACGTTTTCCGACAGCATTTCCATGTACGACGTATTGGCCTCTTTTTTTACACAGGCGGTACGCATTGTAACGGGGTCAAGAAAAACGACTTGTTCACCGTCCCATAAACGAACGCCCCCAAGGCCGACTGTTTGACCAACTTTGTATTGATCGGCACCCCAGCCTTCTTCTTGCTGCTCAGTAGTTGGGTACCATTTGGCTTCCGCCAGTTCCAGCTGAGGTTTTGTTTTGTTGTACACATCGATGGCTACTTTGTGGTCGAAGTAAAGACGCAGACCCATCCATTCGTTTTCAACCGCCGGTCCGTGGTGACCAACTTTTTGATACAAGTCTCCGGTTTCTGACGAAATACAATCAACTTGTTCGTGTTTATCTTTCCAGTATAAACTTTTATCGGTTTTATTTTGGGCTAGTACCGGAAGCCCCATTAATGCGATTAATGCTAACGTGATCAGGTTTTTCATCTCAATCTAATTTAAAATTTTCGACAGTATTTATCTTTCTCAATCATCTAAGGTCACGGACCTGTTTGATATTTTCGGTTTCGCTTCTATCACAAATTGTTAAAGACTCGAAATATCACACTAAATTATTCGCACTACTTACTTTAAAGCTATTCAATAGAATTTTCAAGCATATTTTCATGGAACTTTCTGGGAATAATTGGTGTGGATAAAGACACTTTTCCGATGTCGTTTCTTTACAAATATAGTAAATAAGCTACTTCTGATGAAGAAAGTTGCAGAAAAGCGCAACCGATTGCGCAATAGAAAGCAAAAAAATCCGATTTGCTGGATCGGATCTCTTTTAGAAAATATAGTGTGTGAATTACATCATGCCGGATTGTCCTGAAGCTGCAAATGACTGAAGAACTTCTATTAAGCTGTACATCAGGTATAAACCACCAATGACGAATAAGGTAGTTTGTTTGACTCTGTTTTTTACGGCGAATGCCAATCCAAACGGAACAAATGCCCAAACGATACCCATCAGCATATTGACAAGTTCGTACCAAACCGGTGAATAGTGATTCTCGGAGAATATTGGAACAAGCGCCCAAAACAATCGGGAAAAGGCCATCCAGATAACAATAATCAGAATGACAGAATCTTCGATGGAGGAATCATCAGACGATAATTCAACTGTTTGCATCGAATCTGTTTCTTCATCGTAGTTGTAGCTGATTGTCGGATTCTCGCCATATTTATTTTCGCCCGGAAAACTGGATTTCGCCAGCAGATATATCAAGTAAAGTGTTCCAACAACCGGAATCAGGCCAACAAGGAGCATCAATCCTGTTTTGTTAATGTCGTGCATTCGTCTTACCGAAAGGGCAACACTGGGAACCAGAAGGGCCAGAACAAAAATGCTGTAAAGTATTCCAATTCCTGATTTGCCAAATGCAAGGCCCAGAACATTGTCCAGAATTAAAGCGACCGTCGCAAAAATTAGGTTGAATAAAATAAACATCCAGTATTCGGTTCTACTGGCGCGACCTTTAAAATCAGCATACTGCTTTAAGACTTTTAAATACCAATTCATTTCATAAGTTTTATTTTTCCCTACTCATCAGGCTTTTCGGGGTCGCCCTGTTTTTATTGTGGTTTCTAGCCTCCACATGTTATCCACTCGTTTTCGACGAATTTTGATACAGCTAATTTAAACAATTCTTTGAATTATGCGAGGATTGTTTTTCTGATGATGAATTTCCCACTTATTATGTACATTCAAGATCATCAAAACAGACAGAAAGGAGCAGGGTGATAGTTAGTTTCAAATCCGGTTTAATATCGCTTGTACAGTAGAATGTGGTGATCCGATCTGAATTTGGGAGCTTAGTTAACAGGCTTATTTTCAATCATCATACGGGTTTGTTGCAGGTGGAGATCTGCTTGTACAAGTTGTTTGTGTGTTTCGTTAAAATCCTGAATAAACTGTATGATATAGGCATCTCGGTTATAAATACCGTGAACAATGTACTCGTCAATTTTTTTTATGATTTGATCAAGTTTTGCAGCCACGCTTTTGAATTGCTTTTGCTCTTGCAACGCTCTTTCTGCTATTTTTTCGTTTGAATTCTTTTGGGCGTAGTAAGCTGCGTCAGCACATTTGTACGATGAATTTTTCACATAAAAATAAGTGCTATCTAAATCCTCCCGAGCATAAAGGAAGTACTCCTTGATTTCGGTATTGTCAAAAGCTCCTTGAAAAAAACGCAGATGATCGGCCGATCTTTCTGCTGCCTCCAACGCTTTTTGACTGAATACACGTGCTTTTGATAGTTCTGTTTCGGCATTTTGCTGAGCAAGAGTAACAAGCGGAAATATCAGCAGCAGAAGGATGTAAATTTGGACTCTCATCAGCTTTGTTTTTGTTGGTTTTTCGTTGGGCGTTTGTGTTTCCAGCGTTTATGCGACCAGAGATAAAACTCGGGGCGCTCCTGAATGATCCCTTCAATTTTGCTTACGTACCGATGTAGCACTTCATCGGCAGGAAGTTCTGCGGGGCGTTCTGCCAGCACTTCAAAATGGGTTTGGTAGTAACCGCGTTTCATTTTCTCAATATGCTGGTATAGCACTGTAAAATTGGTGTGCTTTGCCAAAGCTTCGGCTCCGGGGAAAAAGCCGGCATCCTGATTCAAAAAAGTGGTCCAAAAACGAGTGTTGATCTTTGGGCGTTGGTCGGAACATAACCAGGTAAACGTGGATTGCTGTTTCTTTTTGTAGTTCAAAACAGTTTTTACGATCTTTTTGGTTGATATCAACTCCCCTCCAAATCGGCTCCGCATCCGGTTAATGAAACCATCCCAGGTAAGATTTCGAGCCGGATTGTATACCAGTAGACAACGATGTTTCAGGTAGTAAGGCAAAAAGGAATTCCATTCCCAGTTGTTGTAGTGCATGGTTAGCACGAGTACACTTTGTCCTTCGGCAAAGTATTGATTCACCAGTTCGGGATTGCTCACCACCATGCGTTTTGCAAGCTCTTTCTCCGAAATGGTTTTCAGCTTAAACGACTCCACCAACAAGTCGCAAAAATGATGGTAAAATTTACGGGCGATGGTGTTTAGCTCTTCCGATGATTTTTCGGGGAATGCGTTATGCAGATTTTCCAAGACCACCGTTTTCCGATATTTTAAGATTCGGTATACCAGAAAAAACAACAAATCGGACAAGGCATAGAGCAGCCAAAAAGGGAGTAGCGACAGCAAGGTCAGCAACACAAATCCAATATGGCTGGCTAGTTTGCTCATGGGGTATTTTTCGGTAGGCGATCAATCATTTCAACATCGTCGGGACGTTTGTGCTTCCAGCGGCGGTGCGACCACAACCAATACTCGGGTGTTTCGCTGATCACCTCTTCCATTTTATCGATGTAGGTCAGCAAAATGTCCTCCGGCTTTTTTTTGCTCGGCTCGGCAAACAGTTCGATAAAATTAACTTCGTATTTTCCGCGACCAATTTTTTTTGTGTGATGAAAAAAGACCGGCTGATTGGTTTTGTAGGCTATTTTCTCGGGCCCGCTGAAAAAAGGCGTTTCCTGATTTAAAAAGGTCGTCCAGAATTTAGTGGTTTGAAAAGGTGTTTGGTCGGCGGCTAACCACAGGCAACCCGGGCGTTCGGTTTTATCAAACTGAATCGCAAAACGAGCGGACTTGTGCACCGGAACCGAGATTCCTCCAAACCGCCCGCGCATGTCAAGAATGAATCGCTCCATCTCAAAATTATCGCGTACCGGGTTGTAAATCATTAGCAGCTGGTGACTGGCCAGGCGTTGCAGGCTGGCACTCCATTCCCAGTTGTTGTAGTGCATCCCCAACAGGATGATGCTTTTTTGCTGCCTAAAGTATTCTTCTACTTTTTCGATTCCCTTTACCGTTACCCGTTTGTCCAGCTCCCGATCTGAAATACTGTGTAGCTTGATGGCTTCCAGTCCCAGATCGCACAGGTGGCGGTAAAACTTGCGGGCGATAGTATCAATTTCCTGTTCCGTTTTCTCAGGGAACGAGTTGCGAAGGTTGGTATAAACCACTTTCCGGCGGTAACGAAAAACATAAAACACAAGCAGATAGAAGAAGTCTGATTTTAAATACAGAATAGGAAAAGGTATATGCGATAAGGCTTTCAGAAGCCAAACGATCAGATTGTTGAAAATTTTGCCCATGTTTTTTATTTTCGAGACAGGCAAAATTAAGATTTTATTTAGGAAGTCATTCTGAAAACTGAGTTTTACTTGATGTCTGGTTTGCTGTAGTTGGGGGTTCAGCCCAAACCCCGGTTCTTTTTCTCCTGCTAATGAAGTGGTAGACGTAAATGTCCCAATTGAAGACTCGTCTTCCTGAACTTGTTTCAGGATCTGTTGGCGACTTGCACCAGTATTGTCCGAAACAGATTGCTTCGGTCGTTCCTTCCTCTCAATCACGTTTTT
>NZ_JBSQYS010000039.1:0-46134 GCF_055140945.1 Sunxiuqinia sp. | reverse complement strand
CCCCTGCTTCGCCAACAGGCGAAAAGCTCGGCCTACGAAGGTTTTGAACTAGAAAACAAGGGAAGGAAAGTCGCAGTGTACAGTTACAGTATTCAGTAGTGGTTCCCCCACTTCGCCAATAGGCGAAAAAGCGATGGCCGTCAAAACGCCCGGCCGAGGGTTCGGTTTGACTTGATTTTTCTTTGTTTCGTTTCTTTTCATCTAAGGAAAAGAAATGAAATCCCGTCCGGAAGGACAAAACAAAAAGGAACTGGGGCTTGGGGCAACGCCCCAACACATGCAATGAGAACAAGACGTTAGATAGTAGACTTTAGATCCAAGAATAAAGAACCAAGAGCCAAGAGGGTGAGATAGCAGTAATCAGCTGAATGATTGCTTCACTTTGTTCGCAATGACGCAAGTGAAAAACGTCATTGCGATAGAGAAACGACCGAAGCAATCTTCCCCGGACAATATTGGAGCAATTCTTTGAAAGATCCGGAAGCAAGTTCAGGAAAAGGAGTCTTGACAGAAGGACAATAAAACTGGCAGACGGTGACCGAACTTTTACGAATCAATTTGATCAATTCCTGAAAAATCAAATTGCTTGAAAGAATTCTTGGTCAATCAATAACTTCGTCGTTTAAATTCCGAACAACAAATTGCCGTAGCCGTAGCTACATTTAACGACTCGGAGCCATCACCATTTGTAGCAAACGAAGGGATGTGAATTTTGTGTTCAATCTTTCTGGTAATCGCAGGTGAAATTCCATTTCCTTCATTTCCCATAACTAAAATACCTTTGTTTGAAAGACTTGATTGGTAGATGTTTTCACCTTCCAGGAAAGTGCCATAAACAGGCAGTTGAACTTGGTTCGCTTTTTCAAGCCATTCTTCCAAATCAATATAATGAACGTTTACCCGTAAAATAGCGCCCATGCTTGCCTGAATGACCTTTGGGTTGTAGCAGTCTACCGTATCTGTTGAACAGAGGAGGTGTTCAATCCCAAACCAATCGGCCATTCGAATAATGGTTCCCAGGTTACCCGGATCCTGAATAAAGTCGAGAGCAATAGAAAGCTGGTTGGTAAGTTGGTTTATACGCAAGACATTGTTTGGCATGTGCACGACAGCCATTGCCTGCTGAGGAGTTTGGAGCATGCTGGCCTTCTTAAGTTCCTCTGCTGAGCATTCAATGACTTCCTCCGCTAAGTTGCAGTCAAGCTCGGTCAGCTCATAAAAATCGGGAGTAGCAACCAATAGTTTTAGAGGTAGTTTGGAACTAATTGCTTCCAGAACCAATTTATTTCCTTCAACCAAAAATAACTTTTCGTTTTCTCTCGTTTTTTTTCGATTGAGCGAGTGGATGAATTTTATTTTATTTTTACTTAGCATCGCGATTGGCAAACATTTTTGTAAAAATAAAAAGCCTAATCGATTTGTTTGCGTTCGATAGTGTTTATTTTTGTGTAAACTGCGTTAAGGTCACGGACCTATTTGATATTTTCGGTTTCGCTTCTATCACAAATTGTTAAAGACTCGAAACATGACACTAAATTATTCGCACTACTTAGATGGAAAAAATGAGAAAGGAAAAATTGTTTTTATTTTTGATTGAACTGTTGATAACGGTCTCTTTCTTCTCTTGTTCTTCCACTAAATTTGTTCCCGACGACAAGTATTTACTGAATGATACCGATGTTGAAATTGACAATCGGTCAATCAATAAAGAAGAATTGCGGACTCAGATTCGTCAAAAGGAAAACCTCAAAATTTTGGGCTTCCTAAAATTTCACCTCGGCTTGTATAATTTATCATCTGAAAAGAAAGAGGACGGGTGGTTTAAGCGAATTGGTGAAGCTCCGGTAATTTACGACGAGTTTATGATGGAGCGTTCGAAAGAGCAGCTCAAGCTTTACTTAAAGAATAAAGGGTATTACGATGCTGAAGTTAGCTCGAGCGTTCGTTACAAAGAGAAAAAGCAAAAGGTTAACGTTACCTATCACATTGAACCGGGAATTCCTTACCGGATTCGAAACTATACCTATCAAATTCAGGATAAAAATATTGAGTCCCTGATTTTAAGGGATACGACAGATCAGCTGATTGGCGGCGGGAATATTTTTGATGTTGATGTGTTGAACAACGAACGGACCCGCATTGCCAATCACTTAAAGAACTTCGGCTATTACTATTTTTCAGAAAATTATATTACTTACCTGGCTGATACGAGTTTGACAGGAAACCCTAAGTTGGTAGATCTGCTTATTGAAGTTGCCGACAACGATCTGGAGGATGAGGTCGACTCGATTCAACCACACAAAAAATACCGGGTCGAATCGTATTCGATTACTCCTGACTTTGTGCCGGTGCCATTGGGCGGCTCAAAAGAAACAACCGATCAGGATACCTTGCTTGACCCACCTTATACTTTTTTATATCACGATAAACTGAAGCACAAGCCCGAGCTTTTTTACAATATCAATCGAATTGAGGATGATCCTTACTACTCGCTGTCTAACGTGGAAAAAACCTATCGCTCGTTGGTTCAGCTTCGGCAGTTTCGGGTTGTGAATCTTAGCTTCGAAGAGGTTGATACGCTTGTGAATGATACCGTCGGCATATTGAAAAGTAATTTTCAGTTAACTGCACTACCCCGGCAAGGTTTTTCGGTTGACTTGGAAGGTACGAACTCGTCGGGAAATTTAGGAGTAGCCGGAAATTTGAATTACCAACACCGGAATTTATTTCGGGGTGCCGAGATATTTAACCTAAATTTAAAGGGTGCGGTTGAGAGACAACAACGCTTTGGCGATGATGGAAACCTGGACTTTAACACCCGGGAATTTGGTTTGGAAGGATCGTTAACACTCCCGAAGTTCTTAAATCCGCTTAAACGCGGTCGCTTGTTTAGCTATCAGGTTCCTCAAACAATTTTTAGCCTGGGGTTTAATTACCAACGGCGGCCTGACTATACACGAACCATTACTAATTTGAAATATGGCTACAACTGGAAATCGTCGCCCGTTCGGTCGCATTTTCTGAATGTTCTTGATTTCAACTTTGTAAACTTATACGAATTCAACGACGACTTCATTAATTCGATTAGGGATTTATACATCAAAAGTAGTTTTACCGACCACTTGATTTTCGCATTAAACTACACGCAGGTCAACAACAATCAAAACCTGAAACGAAGGTCTGATTATAGCTACATGAAATGGTCGTTTGAATCTGCCGGTAATATGCTTTCTGCTTATTCGAATTTATTAAATCGCACCAAAGAAACTTCAGTAGATACCATTTTTGGTGTGGAAAGAAGCTATCACGAAATGCTGGGAGTGAGATACGCTCAATATCTGAAAGGTGATTTTGAGTATCGGTATGGGCACATGATTGATGATTACAATACCGTTGTTGGACGTGCATTTATAGGAGTTGCTATGCCTTACGGCAATTTTGACGTGTTGCCTTTTGAGAAAAAGTATTTTTCGGGTGGAGCCAACGGTATTAGGGCTTGGCAGGTTCGTTCGTTGGGCCCGGGAACCTACGATGCACCGAGCGATGCTTATCCGAACCAGTCGGGAGATATTAAACTGGAAGCCAATCTGGAATATCGTTATCGTTTTGTTTGGCGAATTGAAGGTGCGTTCTTTCTGGATGCCGGAAATATTTGGGCCATCAATAAAAAGGACAACCGCCCCGGGGCTCAGTTCTATTTTGATAGTTTTTATAAGCAAATTGCCGTTGGAACAGGAATGGGACTTCGGTTCGACTTTACTTATTTCATTTTCAGGTTAGACTTGGGAATGAAGCTTCGCGATCCTTCATTGCAAGCAGGTAAACGTTCCATTATTGGGAATTATCCAATCTCTTCTGAGCATTTTAACCTGACCTTCGCCATTGGCTATCCGTTTTAACCTGCAATTAATATAGCTGCTCCGTTTTTTGTTTTTTTATTCTTAAATTTGCAGCCGATCAAATAATTAAGATTTCAAATTGAAATTATCCCGTTTAATTTTTTAATAAAATAATAGCTATGAGCGAAAAACTTTTTGATAACATCAAGCCAGGTGTAGTAACCGGAGACGACTTGCAATATTTATTTAAAGTTGCAAAAGAAAAGCAATTTGCAATGCCTGCAGTTAATGTAACTACGTCAAGTACGATTAGTGCCGTATTAGAATCTGCTAAGGTTGTTGACTCTCCAGTAATTATTCAATTCTCGAATGGTGGCGCACAATTTTTTGCCGGTAAAGGTTTAAAATTAGAAGGACAAGCAGCACCAATTGCCGGAGCTGTTGCCGGAGCTAAAGCAATTCACCTGTTGGCCGAAGCCTATGGTGTAAAAGTTGTTTTACACACAGACCACGCTGCAAAAAAATTACTTCCTTGGATTGATGGGTTGTTAGATGCCGGTGAAAAGCATTTTGCTGAAACAGGTAAACCTTTATTTTCTTCTCACATGCTTGATCTTTCAGAAGAGCCTCTTGAAGAAAATATCGCAATCTGTAAAGAGTATTTGAAAAGGATGAGCAAAATCGGTATGACCCTGGAAATTGAACTAGGTATTACTGGTGGTGAAGAGGATGGAGTTGATAACTCTGATGTTGATAACGCATTGCTTTACACGCAGCCCGAAGAAGTTTGTTATGCTTACGAGCAGTTGAGCGAAGTTTCACCTAATTTCACTATTGCTGCTTCATTTGGTAATGTACATGGTGTTTACAAACCTGGTAATGTTGTTTTGAAACCAGCTATTTTGGATGCTTCTCAAAAATACATTTCTGAGAAATTAGGCTTGGGCGAAAAACCTGTGAATTTTGTTTTCCACGGTGGATCTGGTTCATCAAATGCCGAAATCCGTGAAGCTATTTCATACGGTGTAATCAAAATGAATATCGATACTGATACGCAGTGGGCATATTGGGATGGCGTTCGTGAATTCGAAGCCGCTAATCGTCCATACTTGCAAGCTCAAATTGGTAATCCTGAAGGGGAAGAAAAGCCAAACAAAAAGTATTACGATCCACGTGTATGGCTTCGTAAAGGCGAAGAAGCAGAGATTGCACGATTGAAAAGTGCTTTCGAAGATTTGAACTGCATTGGAAGAAACTAATTTCTACCAGATAGTTATAAAGGCCCTTCATTTTTGAAGGGCCTTTTTTTATATCATTAATTTCCATTGCCAATACACTTGTTTTTTTTGTGTGAAAGGAAATATTTTGCATTTTTACCGCTAATCAGATTAGTAAACACATACTTCCATTTTATTTATCGTTTATGTCAAAGCAGTCGAAAAAAGGTCGGGCAGAGTTTTCGAGTTCATTTGGAGTAATAGCAGCAGCAGCAGGTTCGGCTGTAGGCCTGGGTAATATTTGGAAATTTCCTTACATAACCGGAGTTTATGGTGGAGCAGCCTTTTTGTTTGTTTATCTCGGGTTTATTTTGGCAATTGGCTTGCCGGTCATGCTTTCCGAGTTCATCATTGGACGTAAGTCACATCGCAATGCATTCGGTGCCTTCAAAAAGCTGGCTCCAAAATCTCTTTGGCAATATGTTGGAATATTAGGTGTTGGGGCTGCTTTCATGATTCTGGCATTTTATGGGGTGGTTGCCGGCTGGAGTGTTGATTATATCGTCACAGCGCTTTCAAATGGGTTTGCAGATCAAAGTCCGGATCAATTGGCTGTTATGTTTACGAGCTTCATTGAATCTCCGGTACAGCCTGTTTTGTATCAACTTCTCTTTATGGTGCTAACTGGCGCTATTGTGATGCTCGGGATTAAAGATGGGATCGAACGCAATGTGAAAGTAATGATGCCTGTTTTAGTGGTGATTATCATCGTTTTAAATATTCGGGCAGTCACTTTACCGGGAGCAGGAGAGGGGCTTCGCTTTTTGTTTCATCCAGACTTCTCAAAATTAACGGGGGAAGGGGTTTTAAGTGCATTAGGACATGCATTCTTTTCGCTCAGTTTAGGGATGGGAACCCTAATCACCTACGGATCTTATATCGACAAGAAGAATAATCTACTCAATACTGCGATTAAAGTTACGATAGCCGATACCTTGATTGCTATTTTAGCAGGAGTGGCTATTTTCCCTGCGGTGTTTGCTTTTGGTATCGAACCCAGCAGCGGGCCGGGACTTGTATTTATAACTCTTCCCAATGTTTTTCAGCAAATGCCGGGTGGCTACATTTTTGCAATCCTTTTCTTTTTATTATTGACGGTTGCTGCCTTAACGTCATCAATTTCTATTTTAGAAGTTGTTGTCGCTTATTTTCACGAAGAACTGAAATTGAAAAGAAAGATTGCAACGATTTTTGCCACAGCACTTATTGCGTTGTTGGGGGTAATTTGCTCTTTGTCGATGGGGATTTTCAAAGATTATACATTTTACGATCTGAACTTTTTCGACCTGTTGGATTGGATTTCGGCAAACTTACTTTTACCATTGGGTGGTCTTTTTATTTCACTGTTTATCGGCTGGAAATTTGGACGTAAAAAGATACGAACTGAGATTGAAAATGGTGGAAGTATTTCTCAATTAATGCTTTCTGGCTTTATCTTTCTCGTGAAGTTTATTGCGCCCATTGCGATTGCCATTGTGTTTCTTAGTGGAATAGGATTACTGAAAATATAGCTTTTATTCTAAATATTTTTATTGTAACTTTTGAAAAGATTTTGTTATTCAGCTGACGAAAGCTAAAGTCTGATCAAAAGAATATCCTAGTGAAACTACACCGCATAATTCTGGAATATTTTACGTTTACCAAAAATGAGCGACGTGGCTTGCTTGTCCTTTTATTTTTGATTTTATTTTTTCTACTGGCCAACCAACTCATCTTTTATTTCGAGACTCCCGGGGAAGCCGATCCTGAAAAGTTTAAGAGGCTCATTGCGATGCTCGAGGAAAACGAGAAAAATGAAATACCGGAAACCGGAAAGCTTTTTCTGTTTGATCCCAATACGATCGATTCTATTCAGTTGGATAGCTTGCGCTTACCGCATCAGGTCAAGCAGAATTTACTGAAGTATCGACAAAAAGGAGGGCGCCTTTATCAAGCTGAAGATATCCGGAAAATATATGGGATGAATGATTCTATTTTTGAGGCAGTTTATCCTTATGTCTCCATTAAAAAGAAGCAAATTGCAAAAAAAGAGAACGCGAATTCCTTCTTTTCTGAGAAGGCTGAGGTTGGCACAGTCGTAAAAGAAGCTCCTCCTATTGTTGAGATTGAAAGAACATTTGAAATAAATTCAGCAACAGCGAAAGATCTCAAATTGTTAAGTGGTATTGGCAGTGTATTGTCGAAACGAATTGTAAAGTACCGGGAACTTCTTGGCGGTTTTTATACGTTGGAGCAACTTCATGAAGTTTATGGCTTGAAACCGGAAACCATTAATAACATACTTCCGTATTTGAAAATAGACACTACGGCTATTCGAAAGATAAACGTTAATTTTGCAGATGCTGCTGAGATTGCAGGACACCCATACGTAAGCTGGGATCAGGCAAACGCCATTGTAGACTTCCGTTCGAGAAACGGATTTATTAAAGATGTTAGAACGATACGATCAAACAATTTGATGAATGAGGAAGACTTCAAAAAAATCACCCCCTATTTGAAAACTAAAAACTGATTGAAGTTGTTTAATTACTAGCCGATTAAGAGCAGTACGATTTAAATGTTTATTTTTTTATGAGATTAATTTGAATACTATCATAGAATTCATAAATTTGCGGCTCGAAATTTAAACAGCTTAAAATTAAAATTATATGATCGTTATTCCTGTTAAAGAAGGCGAAAATATCGAAAGAGCCCTTAAGAGATTCAAGAGAAAGTTTGAAAAAACTGGCGTAATCAAAGAGTTACGTGGAAGACAAGCCTATGTAAAGCCTTCAGTAGAAAGAAGAGCTGAAGTGAAAAAGGCTATCTATATTGAACAATTGCAACGCGAAGAAGACTAGATTACTTTAGCCTGATTCCCTTTGCAATAAAAAAAGACGTTTTTAAATGTCAAATCGGGAATCATTTCTGAAATACTTGAAATTCGAGAAAAGGTGTTCAAAGAATACCGTTGTAGCATATGAAAAAGACCTCGATCAGTTTGAAGAGTTTGTCTTCAGTACGGTCGGGGATTTTGATGTTAAAACGGTAGATACAAAATTGATCAGAAGCTGGGTGGTTTATCAAATGAGTCAAGGGCTAACGGCAAAAACGGTAACTCGAAAAGTTACTTCGCTTAAAGCTTTTTACAAATACTTGCTACGGCAAGAGATTATTCCGGCAAGCCCTGTTGATGGAGTGATAACACCTCGTGTTCCCAAAAAGCTCCCGATTTTTGTTGACGAGAATAGCTTGCACCATTTGTTGGATGACGGTTATTTTTCGAAAGACTTTGAAGGAGTTCGCGACAAGCTTATCCTGAGCTTGTTTTATGGAGCTGGGATTCGACTTTCAGAATTGGTTAATTTAACCCGTGGGCAGATTTTTCTTTCGGAATACCTGATAAAGGTGTTGGGAAAAAACAACAAGGAAAGAATTGTACCCTATCCAAGAAGCTTGAATACCTTGATTGAAGAGTATTTAGTTTTGAGGGAATTGGAGTTCGGCGAAGGAATGTCATATCTCTTCGCAACGAAAAAGGGGAAGAAGGTTTACGAGAAATTGGTATATCGCGTCGTAAAAAAGTACCTAACATTGGTAACAACACTTGAAAAAAAGAGTCCGCACGTACTTCGACACAGCTTTGCAACGCATTTGTTGAATCGGGGAGCGGATCTGAATGCCGTTAAAGAGCTGCTGGGACATAGTAATCTTGCTGCGACCCAGGTTTATACTCATACAACAACGGACAAACTTCAAAGCATTTACAAACAAGCTCATCCGAGAGCCTAAATTAAAGGAGGAAAAAACATGAACATTAATTTGAATGCAGTTCATTTTACACCAGATCAGAAATTAGTCAGTTTTGCAAATAAAAAGCTAAATAAACTGGACACCTTTTTTGAGGGAATTATATCCGCAGAATTAATTTTAAAGGTGACCAAACCTGAGGCAGTCGATAACAAGATGGCAGAGATCAAACTTTCGATACCTTCTAATGGATATTTGTTTGCTAAAAAAGAAGCTGCGACTTTTGAAGAAGCTATTGATTTAGCTGCTGATGCCATTCGTAAACAACTTACTAAATTCAAAGAAAAGAAGAAGGAAAAATAATTTCAAAAAAAGCTTTAATTCTTGTGAGTTTTTTAAAAATATTCATACATTTGCAAACCCTTTTTGGGCAAGTCTCTGGATAGTCAGGGCTTGGACATGATAAACCTCAGTAAACATACGAAATTGATCGTTTGCCGGGGTTTTGATTTGACCAAAAAAATGGGGAGAAGATGTTGCCGAATTAGCTCAGTTGGCCAGAGCACGTGATTTGTAATCTCGGGGTCCTCAGTTCGAATCTGAGATTCGGCTCGTAACGTTCTAAAAATATTGTAGGGGAGATACCAAAGCGGCCAACTGGGGCAGACTGTAACTCTGCTGACTTATGTCTTCGTAGGTTCGAATCCTGCTCTCCCCACAACTCTTTTAATATAGTTTCCGAATAACCGCGGTTTTAATTTGGAATTCTGAATTAGGAAGCTGATATTTACGGGGTTTTTTGCGGGAGTAGCTCAGCTGATAGAGCATTAGCCTTCCAAGCTAAGGGTCGCGAGTTTGAATCTCGTCTCCCGCTCAATTTTTTAAAACGAAATTATTCGTTGCCGGGGTAGCTCAGGGGTAGAGCGCATCCTTGGTAAGGATGAGGTCACGAGTTCAATTCTCGTCCTCGGCTCACTGATAAATAAATAGAAAAAAGATAATTAATAATTATTACGAGTTATGGCTAAAGAACATTTTAATAGGGATAAAGACCATGTGAACATTGGTACTATTGGCCACGTTGACCATGGTAAAACTACCCTGACAGCTGCTATTACAACAGTATTAGCAAAAAAAGGTTTCTCTGAGATTAAATCATTTGATTCAATCGACAGTGCTCCTGAAGAAAAAGAACGTGGTATTACTATTAATACTGCTCACGTTGAGTATCAAACTGCTACGCGTCACTATGCGCACGTAGATTGTCCGGGTCACGCCGATTACGTTAAGAACATGGTAACTGGTGCTGCTCAGATGGACGGAGCTATTATTGTAGTAGCTGCAACTGATGGTCCTATGCCACAAACACGCGAACACATTCTGTTAGCTCGTCAGGTAAACGTACCAAGATTGGTTGTTTTCATGAACAAAGTTGACATGGTAGAAGATCCAGAATTGTTGGAATTGGTTGAAATGGAAATTCGTGAATTATTAGATTTCTATGAATTTGACGGTGACAATGCTCCTGTTATTCAAGGTTCAGCTCTTGGTGCTCTTAACGGAGAACCAGAATGGGAAGAAAAAGTTCTTGAGTTGATGGATGCTTGTGATACTTGGATTCCACTTCCTCCTCGTGATATTGATAAACCATTTTTAATGCCGGTTGAGGATGTATTCTCAATTACAGGTCGTGGTACTGTAGCTACTGGTCGTATTGAAACAGGTGTTGTTCATACTGGTGATGAGCTTCAGTTGATTGGTTTAGGTGCTGAAGGTCGTAAGACTGTTTGTACTGGTGTTGAGATGTTCCGTAAGATTTTGGATGATGGTCAAGCTGGTGACAACGTTGGTTTGTTGCTTCGTGGTGTTGACAAAAAAGAAATCAAACGTGGACAGATTTTGGCTAAACCAGGTTCAATCACTCCTCACACAAAGTTTAAAGCTGAGGTTTATGTATTGAAAAAAGAAGAAGGTGGACGTCACACTCCATTCCATAATAAATACCGTCCTCAGTTCTACCTGCGTACGCTTGACGTAACTGGCGAGATTACATTAGAAGAAGGACGCGAAATGGTAATGCCTGGCGATAACGTAACAATCAACGTAAGCTTGATTTATCCAGTGGCATTGAATACTGGTCTACGTTTTGCAATCCGCGAAGGTGGACGTACAGTAGGTGCTGGTCAGGTAACTGAAATTGTAGAATAATACAAGAAAAAATAAGAAGTAGGATGTCCCGGACCGAAGGGTTCGGGACTCTTTACGGATGAAACTCACTAGGGAGTTTTTTATGCTTTTATAAAGTAGGTTCGATTTCCTGCCATCTGACAACTTAAAACACAATATTGATGAAACTTAAACTATACTTAGAAGAAGCTTATAATGAGCTTGTTCATAAAGTTTCTTGGCCAACTTGGAAAGAGTTGCAAAACAGTGCATTTATCGTTATGGTTGCTTCCTTTATTATAGCACTTGTTGTATTCGTAATGGACATCTCTTTTGAGAACATTATGAACTTTGTGTACAGTTTATTTTATTAATACGATTGGAGAAACTACATGAGCGAAATTGTAAAAAAATGGTATGTTCTTAGGACTATTGGTGGGAAAGAAAAGAAGGTAAAAGAATATATCGAAAGCGAAATTGCAAATGCTGGGCTTCAAGAGTATGTTTCACAGGTACTAATTCCAACTGAAAAGGTCTATCAAATCCGTAACGGGAAAAAGGTGAGCAAAGAGCGTAACTTCTTTCCTGGTTATCTTTTGTTAGAGGCTGCTCTGGTAGGTGAGATTCCACACATGTTGAAAAGTATTACCAACGTGATCGGATTCTTAGGTGACACCAAAGGAGGAGATCCTGTACCAATGCGTCAGACTGAAGTTAACCGTATCTTAGGTAGGGTTGATGAAATGGCTGAAAATGACGAGGAAATGAACATTCCTTATGTTGTTGGTGAAACTGTGAAAGTTACTGATGGTCCTTTTAACGGATTCAACGGAATCATTGAAGAAATCAATGAGGAGAAGAAGAAGTTGAAAGTGATGGTCAAAATTTTTGGACGTAAAACACCCTTGGAACTTAGCTTTATGCAAGTTGAAAAGGAGTAGTTAAATTTTTATTGATTTTATTATGGCTAAAGAAGTTGCTGGATTAATTAAGTTACAAATTAAGGGGGGTGCAGCTAACCCTTCACCTCCGGTAGGACCAGCATTAGGTGCCAAAGGGGTTAATATCATGCAGTTCTGCAAACAGTTTAACGGGCGGACACAAGACCAGGCTGGTAAGGTGCTTCCTGTAATTATTACTGTTTATGCGGATAAATCGTTTGATTTTGTAATTAAACAACCCCCAGTGGCCATTCAATTGCTCGAAGCCGCTAAATTGAAATCAGGATCAGCTGAACCACATGTTAAAAAAGTGGGTAAAGTAAGCTGGGATCAGGTAAAAAAGATTGCAGAATCTAAAATGTCTGATTTAAACTGTTTCACAGTGGAGTCTGCTATGAAAATGGTTGCTGGTACTGCCAGAAGCATGGGAATTAACGTAACAGGTCAATTTCCATCAAATAACTAATTAAAATTTTAAAAATGGGCAGAATTACAAAAAATAGAAAGCTTGCTCAGGAGAAACTTGAAAAGGATAAAATATATTCACTATCTGATGCTGCATCTTTGCTGAAGGAAATTACTTTTACAAAGTTTGATGCGTCAGTTGATATTGATGTCCGTTTAGGAGTAGACCCGAGAAAAGCCAATCAGATGGTTAGAGGCGTTGTATCCTTACCCCATGGAACTGGTAAAGAAGTCCGTGTATTAGCGTTGGTTACGCCTGACAAAGAGGCAGAAGCCAAAGAAGCTGGTGCTGACTTTGTTGGTCTTGATGAGTACATCGAGAAAATCAAAGGCGGATGGACTGATTTCGATGTGGTAATTACCATGCCTCCAGTTATGGGAAAGGTTGGCCCGTTAGGTCGGGTTTTAGGACCCAGAGGCTTGATGCCTAATCCAAAAAGCGGAACCGTGACTATGGATATTGGCAAAGCTGTCGGTGAAGTTAAACAAGGTAAAATTGATTTTAAAGTAGATAAATTTGGTATTATTCACACTTCAATTGGTAAAGTTTCCTTTACTGCTGAAAAGATTGTTGAAAATGCCCATGAGTTTATCAACACCATTGTCAAATTGAAACCGACTGCAGCGAAAGGAACTTACGTTAAAAGTATTTCCCTGTCAAGCACAATGAGTCCTGGAATTCAAGTCGAATTAAAGTCAGTTACTGACTAGTAAAATATTGCAAGATGAAAAGATCAGAAAAATTAACGATTATTGACAATCTGACTGAGCAGATCAATTCTTACAATCACTTTTACCTGGCGGATATTGCTGACCTTAATGCAGAAGACTCTAGTAGTTTAAGGCGCCTATGTTTTACCAAAGATGTAAAGCTGGTTGTAGTTAAGAATACACTATTAAGAAAAGCGTTAGAAAATTCTGAAAAGAATACAGACGAGCTTTTCGACTCTCTCAAAGGTAATACTTCAATCATGTTTTGTGAAGTTGGAAATACTCCGGCTAAACTGATTAAAGAGTTCTCAAAAATACATAAAAAGCCATTATTGAAGGCTGCTTATGTTGAAGAATCAGTTTATGTTGGCGAAAACCAATTAGAAGCATTATCAACAATTAAGTCTAAGGATGAATTACTTGGAGATTTGGTTGCCCTGTTACAATCACCAATGAAAACAGTTATTGGTCAATTGCAATCAGGAGGAAACAAAATTCATGGAATCCTTCAGACACTTTCAGAAAAAGAATAAATTTAGTTACAATTTTATAGCATAAAAATTAAGAAGAAATGGCAGATTTAAAAGCACTTGCAGAAGAGTTAGTAAACTTGACTGTAAAAGACGTCAATGAATTAGCTGACATTTTAAAAGAAGAATATGGAATCGAACCTGCAGCAGCTGCTGTAGCTGTAGCTGGACCTGCCGCTGGTGGTGGTGAAGAAGCTGAAGCTGCTGAGCAAACTGAATTCGACGTAATCTTAAAAGCAGCTGGTGGTTCAAAACTTGCAGTTGTGAAGTTAGTTAAAGAATTGACTGGCTTAGGTCTTAAAGAAGCAAAAGCTGTTGTAGACGAAGCACCTAAAGCAATCAAAGAAAAAGTTTCAAAAGACGAAGCAGAAGCATTAAAAAGTCAGTTAGAAGAAGCTGGAGCTGAAGTTGAACTTAAATAAGAGACTTAAGACCTTTAAGAATGGTCTGAATAATGGTTTAGAACCTCACATAAGTGGGGTTCTAAGCCTTTTTGTATATTGATGTATTAAGTTCACTTAATTTTGTTGATACATGTCGTTAAATACTGAAAATCAGAGAATTAGTTTCTCTTCCACAAAAACTAAATTTGATTATCCTGATTTCCTGGAAGTTCAAGTAAAGTCATTCATCGATTTCTTTCAGTTGGTAACAACTCCTGAAAACAGAACCGTTGAAGGCCTATACAAGGTTTTCGAAGAAAACTTTCCAATCACGGATACTCGAAATAATTTCGTTCTTGAATTTCTAGACTACCAGGTTGACCCGCCAAGGTACGCGATTGAAGAATGTATTGAACGAGGTTTAACCTTTAGCGTTCCGCTTAAGGCAAAATTAAAGTTGTACTGTACTGATCCTGAGCACGAAGATTTTGACACGGTTATTCAGGATGTGTATCTGGGAACTGTTCCTTACATGACTGAAAGAGGAACTTTCGTTATTAACGGAGCCGAACGTGTTGTTGTTTCGCAGCTACATCGTTCTCCGGGGGTTTTCTTCGGGCAAAGTTTGCACGCTAACGGTACAAAGCTTTATTCGGCACGTATTATTCCATTTAAAGGGTCATGGATCGAGTTTGCAACCGACATCAATTCGGTGATGTTTGCTTACATCGACCGTAAAAAGAAATTACCTGTAACCACATTGTTGCGGGCCATTGGATACGAAAGCGATAAAGATATTCTCGAAATATTCGGATTGGCTGATGAAATTAAAGTATCCAAATCCGGTTTAAAGAAAGTAGTAGGAAGAAAGTTAGCAGCCCGTGTTTTGAAAACCTGGGTTGAAGACTTTGTTGATGAAGATACCGGTGAGGTTGTTTCGATTGAACGGAATGAAGTGGTCATCGACCGCGAAACCGTCATTGAAAATGATCATATTGAAGAAATTCTGGACTCTGGCACCAAAACAATTTTGTTGCATAAAGAAGATCAGAATCTACAAGACTTTGCGATTATATATAATACGCTTCAAAAAGACCCGTGTAACTCGGAAAAAGAAGCAGTTTTACATATTTACCGTCAGTTGCGTAATGCTGAACCGCCAGACGAAGCAACTGCACGCGATGTAATTGATAAATTATTTTTCTCTGAAAAACGTTACGACTTAGGAGAAGTAGGACGTTACCGTATCAACAAGAAGTTGGGCTTGAATATCGAGATGGATACTCAAGTACTGACCAAGGAAGATATTATAGAGATTATCAAATATTTAATCAAGCTGGTTAATGCAAAAACTGATGTCGATGATATTGACCACTTGAGTAACCGTCGTGTTCGTACAGTTGGCGAACAGATGTATAACCAATTTGGTGTTGGATTAGCACGTATGGCCCGGACTATTCGTGAGCGAATGAATGTTCGAGATAATGAGGTTTTTACTCCAATTGATTTGATCAATTCAAAAACCTTGTCATCGGTTATTAATTCATTCTTCGGAACCAATGCCCTATCTCAGTTTATGGATCAAACGAATCCATTGGCGGAGATGACACACAAACGTCGTATGTCTGCTCTGGGACCTGGAGGTCTGTCGCGTGAGCGTGCAGGTTTCGAGGTGCGTGACGTTCACTTTACTCACTACGGACGTCTTTGTCCGATTGAAACTCCAGAGGGACCAAACATTGGTCTGATTTCTTCATTATGCGTTTTTGCTAAAGTAACTGACTTAGGATTTATTTCTACTCCGTATCGTAAGGTCGAGAACGGACAGGTTGATTTATCTGAAGATGGTGTTGTTTACCTGACAGCGGAAGAGGAAGAAGGAAAAATAATTGCACAGGCAAATGCACCGATCGATGACGAAGGTTACTTCGTCAATCAGAAAGTTAAATCACGTCTTGAAGGTGACTATCCTGTTGTTGAAAAAGAAGAAGTTCAGTTGATGGACGTTGGTCCTAACCAGATTGCATCAGTTGCAGCTTCGTTGATTACTTTCCTGGAGCATGATGATGCGAACCGTGCATTGATGGGATCGAATATGATGCGCCAGGCAGTACCATTGTTGAGACCTGAAGCTCCTATTGTAGGAACAGGTTTAGAGGGTAGTGCTGCTCGCGATTCACGCGTTCTCGTTTCAGCTAAAGGTGAGGGAGTAATTGAGTATGTTGATGCTAATGAAGTGATTGTTCGATATGATATGAGCGATGACGAGAAGTTCGTTAGTTTCGAGCCGGAAGTCGTTTCATACAAATTACCAAAATATCAAAAAACGAACCAAGGATCAACGCTTGATCTTAAGCCAATTGTAGGTAAAGGACAGCGTGTAACTAAAGGTCAGGTGCTGACTGAGGGATATGCTACCCAAGGTGGTGAATTAGCTCTAGGACGTAACCTGAAAGTTGCCTTTATGCCATGGCAGGGATATAACTACGAGGATGCAATTGTGATTTCGGAGCGAGTAGTTCGCGAAGATATTTTTACTTCAATTCACGTAGATGAGTATTCTCTTGAAGTTCGTGATACAAAACGTGGTGTTGAAGAATTTACTTCCGATATACCAAATGTTAGCGAAGAGGCCACTCGCAACCTCGATGAAGCTGGTTTGATTCGCGTTGGTGCGAATGTTAAACCGGGAGATATCATGATTGGTAAGATTACCCCAAAAGGAGAATCAGACCCTTCACCTGAAGAAAAATTACTTCGTGCTATCTTTGGTGATAAAGCCGGTGATGTAAAAGATGCTTCGTTGAAAGCTTCTCCGTCATTAAAAGGTGTTGTTATCGATAAAAAGCTATTCTCGCGAGTTGTAAAAGATAAAAAGGGTAAAGCGGCTACTAAGCCATTGCTTGATCAAATTGATGAAGAACTTGAACGCGCAGTAAGTGCATTGAGAGCGAAACTGGAAGATAAGCTTTTCAGCATGGTGAATGGTAAAACCAGCCAAGGTGTAAAAGATTATTACGGGGGTGATATTATTGCGAAAGGTGTTAAGTTCACTTTGAAACAAATTCAGGAAATAGACTTTTTGACAGTTAACCCTAGCAAGTGGACTACCGATCAGTCGAAGAATGATTTGATTTTCAGACTAATTGTTAATTATATCCAAAAATACAAGGAACATGAGGCCGTTGCTCGTCGTAAACGTTACAACGTAACCATTGGAGATGAGCTTCCAGCCGGAATTATTCAATTGGCAAAAGTTTACGTTGCGAAAAAACGTAAACTGCAAATTGGAGATAAAATGGCGGGACGACACGGTAACAAGGGTATTGTATCACGTATTGTTCGTGATGAAGATATGCCTTTCCTTGCTGATGGTACTCCTGTTGATATTGTTCTGAATCCATTAGGTGTACCATCGCGTATGAACCTTGGACAGATTTACGAAACTGTTCTTGGATGGGCAGGTAAAGAACTAGGATTGAAGTTTGCCACTCCGATTTTCGATGGTGCAAGTCTTGAAGAAGTAACTGCATACACCGACAAAGCAGGTGTACCAGCTTACGGAAAAGCATATTTGCATGATGGGGAAACCGGAGAACGATTTGACCAGCCAGCAACCGTAGGAATTATCTATATGTTGAAACTGGGGCACATGGTTGAAGATAAAATGCATGCTCGTTCCATCGGACCATACTCATTAATTACGCAGCAGCCTCTCGGTGGTAAAGCACAATTTGGAGGGCAGCGTTTTGGAGAGATGGAAGTTTGGGCACTTGAAGCCTTTGGTGCTTCTCATATCCTTCAGGAAATTCTGACCGTGAAGTCGGATGATGTACTGGGTCGTGCTAAAGCATATGAATCAATTGTAAAAGGAGAACCAATGCCACAAGCAGGCATTCCTGAATCATTGAATGTATTGCTCCACGAATTACGCGGACTTGGCTTGAGTGTTACATTGGATTAACTTCTGGTGTACACCGCAGTCCTATTATTAACTTGATTTAAATATACATCGATATATGGCATTCAGAAAAGACAATAAAGTTAAAAGTAATTTTGCCAAAATAGCGATTAGTCTTTCTTCTCCTGAAGAGATCTTAGAACGTTCGCACGGAGAGGTACTAAAACCCGAAACCATTAACTACAGAACTTATAAACCAGAGAGAGATGGTTTGTTCTGTGAGCGGATTTTCGGGCCAGTAAAAGACTATGAGTGTCATTGTGGTAAATATAAGCGTATTCGTTACAAGGGGATCGTATGTGACCGTTGTGGAGTTGAAGTAACTGAAAAGAAAGTACGACGCGAGCGCATGGGCCACATCTCATTAGTTGTTCCTGTGGCGCATATTTGGTATTTCAAATCATTACCAAACAAAATTGGTTACTTACTTGGATTACCAACTAAGAAGCTAGATACGATTATTTATTACGAAAGATATGTTGTAATCCAACCGGGAATTAAAGGCCAGGATGGAATTAAGAAATTGGATTTCCTAACGGAAGAAGAGTATCTGGATATTTTGGATACGCTTCCAAAAGAAAATCAATATTTGGATGATGACGATCCTAATAAGTTCATTGCCAAAATGGGAGCTGAAGCACTTTATGGTTTGCTTGAGCGTATCGAGCTGGATGAACTTTCGTATGATTTAAGACATAAAGCCAGCACCGAAACATCGCAACAACGTAAAAACGAAGCTTTAAAACGTTTGCAGGTTGTTGAAGCTTTCCGTGCGAGCAAAAATATCAACCGTCCGGAATGGATGATTGTAAAAGTTGTTCCTGTAATTCCACCGGATTTACGTCCGTTGGTGCCATTGGATGGTGGCCGGTTTGCTACTTCCGATTTGAATGACCTATACCGTCGTGTTATTATCCGTAATAACCGGTTGAAACGATTAATCGAAATCAAAGCACCCGAAGTAATTCTTCGTAATGAGAAGAGGATGCTTCAGGAAGCAGTTGATTCATTATTTGACAACTCGCGTAAATCGAATGCTGTTAAAACGGAAAATAATCGTGCCTTGAAATCACTTTCTGATTCGTTGAAAGGAAAGCAAGGTCGTTTCCGTCAAAACTTGTTGGGTAAGCGTGTTGACTATTCTGCTCGTTCTGTAATCGTTGTAGGACCAACGTTGAAACTGCATGAGTGTGGTCTTCCAAAAGATATGGCTGCAGAGCTTTACAAACCATTTATCATTCGTAAGTTGATTGAACGTGGTATTGTAAAAACTGTTAAGTCTGCTAAAAAGATTGTTGATCGTAAAGATCCGGTGGTTTGGGATATCCTTGAAAACGTATTGAAAGGACACCCGGTGATGCTTAACCGTGCACCCACCCTTCACCGTTTGTCAATCCAGGCATTCCAACCTGTATTGATCGAAGGAAAGGCGATTCAATTACATCCATTGGTTTGTAGCGGTTTCAATGCCGACTTCGATGGTGACCAGATGGCGGTTCACTTGCCATTGGGGAATGCTGCAATCTTGGAAACACAGTTGTTGATGTTGGCTTCTCATAACTTACTAAACCCTGCGAATGGTGCTCCTATTACCGTACCTTCTCAGGATATGGTTTTGGGTCTGTATTATATGACAAAACCACGTGAGGGTGCTATCGGTGAAGGAATGACTTTTTACTCATCAGAGGAAGTTATTATTGCTTACAACGAAGGCCGTTTAGAAAAGCACACCATTATTAAAGTAAAAGTGGAAGATGTTGATGATAATGGTGAGTACTTCAAACATATCGTTGAAACCACTGTAGGACGTGTGTTATTTAATCAGGTGGTTCCTCGTGAAGCTGGTTATATCAACGAGTTGTTGACAAAGAAGTCATTACGTACAATTATTTCCGATATTTTCAAAAAAGCTGGAAACGCGACTACTGTACGATTCCTGGATGATATGAAAGATTTGGGTTATAAGGCTGCTTATCATGGTGGTCTGTCGTTCAACCTAAACGACGTTATTATTCCGGAAGATAAAGTTGGTATTGTTGAAGCCGGTTATCAGGAAGTCGAAGAAGTGATGGCCAACTATAACATGGGATTCATTACCAATAATGAAAGATACAATCAGGTGATTGATGTCTGGACCCATGCCAATGCCAAGCTGACTAGCTCGGTAATGAAAACGTTGAGTACTGATAGACAGGGTTTCAACTCTGTGTATATGATGCTTGACTCCGGTGCCCGTGGTTCTAAAGAGCAGATTCGTCAGCTTTGTGGAATGCGTGGACTGATGGCTAAACCTCAAAAGTCCGGTTCTACAGGAGCGCAGATTATTGAGAATCCGATTTTGGCAAACTTCAAAGAAGGCCTTTCCGTATTGGAGTACTTTATTTCTACTCACGGTGCTCGTAAAGGTTTGGCGGATACCGCCCTGAAAACAGCCGATGCAGGGTATCTGACTCGTCGTTTGGTCGATGTTTCGCAAGATGTGATTGTGGCCGATGAAGATTGTGGCACGTTGCGTGGACTGATCGCTTCTGCTATCAAGAATAACGAAGAAATTGTCGCATCGCTTTCTGAGCGTGTTATCGGTCGGACTACGGTTCACGATGTTTATCATCCTCTTACCGGAGATTTAATTATTTCTTCAGGAGAGATAATATCTGAAGAAATTTCGCAGAAAATTGAAGACTCGCCAATTGAGAGTGTTGAAATTCGTTCAGTATTAACATGTGAGGCCAAAAATGGTGTCTGTAGTAAATGTTACGGACGAAATTTGGCAACAGGTAATCTTGCTCAACGCGGTGAAGCTGTTGGTGTAATTGCTGCACAGTCGATCGGCGAGCCTGGTACTCAGTTGACACTTCGTACTTTCCACGTTGGTGGTATTGCTGGTAACATTTCATCTCAGTCGATGGTTGAGTCTCGTTATGACGGTATTGCTGAAATCGAAGAGCTTCGTACAGTGGAAACGAAGGACGAAACCGGAGATAAGACCTCAATCGTGATCGGACGTTTGGCAGAATTGAAAATTATTGATAAAAATACTCGAATCCCACTGTCAAATCATAGCATTCCTTATGGTTCGAAATTGTACATCGAGAATGGACAAGAAGTAACTAAAGGACAAAAGATTTGTGAATGGGATCCATATAACGGGGTAATTATTTCTGAATTTAAAGGTAAAGTTGCATTCGAAGCTTTGATCGACGGAGTTACTTTCCGCGAAGAGTCGGATGAACAAACCGGTTATAAAGAGAAAGTAATTATTGAAACCCGTGATAAAACGAAAAACCCATCATTAAAAGTCCTTGACGAAAGTGGTGACGTGATTCGTACTTATAACTTGCCGGTAGGCGGACACATTTCAGTAAGTGATGGAGATACCATTACAGCCGGTCAGGTATTGGTTAAAATACCTCGCGCTTCAGGAAAAGCAGGTGATATTACCGGTGGTCTTCCACGTGTAACCGAGTTGTTTGAGGCTCGTAACCCATCTAACCCAGCTGTTGTTTCTGAAATTGATGGAGAGATCTCATTCGGTAAAATTAAACGTGGTAACCGCGAAATTATCGTAACATCACGAGGCGGCGAAGTGAAAAAATATCTGGTACCACTCTCTAAACAGATTCTGGTGCAAGAGAATGATTACATTCGAGCTGGTATTTCATTGTCTGATGGTGCAATTACGCCTTCTGACATCCTGGCGATTAAAGGACCTACTGCTGTTCAGGATTATATTTTGAACGAAGTACAGGACGTTTACCGGATGCAGGGTGTGCGTATTAACGATAAGCACTATGAGGTGATTATTCGTCAAATGATGCGTAAAGTTGAAATCATTGATTCTGGTGATACTCGCTTCCTCGAGAAGCAAATTGTTGACAAGAACGAATTCGCTCATGAAAATGACTGGATTTACGCCAAGAAGGTTGTCGTTGATCCGGGTGATTCGGAGTTGCGTGCTGGGCAGATTGTTACTGCACGTCGTTTACGAGATGAAAACTCAGTTCTACGTCGTAAAGACAAGAAAATCGTTGAATCTCGTGATGCGATTCCAGCAACATCAAGTCAAATTCTCCAAGGTATTACACGTGCCGCACTTCAAACACGCAGTTGGTTGTCTGCTGCATCATTCCAGGAAACAACCAAAGTATTGAACGAGGCAGCTATTCAGGGAAAAGTTGATTACTTAGACGGATTGAAAGAAAACGTTATTTGTGGTCACCTGATTCCTGCAGGTACTGGATTGAAAGAATACAAGAATTTGGTAGTTGGATCTCGCGAAGAGTATGATCGAATCGTTGATGTGAAGGAAACTGAACGTCAAAATTAGGAGAATTAATTATGTCAGAAAATAAGAATAAAAATCAGATGAACATTGAGTTGAGTGAAGAAGTGGCTCAGGGAACATACTCGAACCTGGCTATTATTACTCACTCCAGTTCAGAGTTTGTTCTCGACTTTGTACGCATAATGCCGGGAGTTCCAAAGGCGAACGTTAAATCCAGGGTGATTCTCACTCCGGAACATGCAAAACGTCTTTTGTTAGCTTTGCAGGACAATGTTGACAAGTTTGAGAAACAACATGGGTCAATAAAAGTTAGCGGTGGCAATCCAATGGTTCCACCGATGAACTTTGGAGGACCAACAGCTGAAGCTTAATTCTTACTTATAATATTTAAAGCCGTTTCGATTTTTTCGAAGCGGCTTTTTTTTGCCTTTAACTGTTGGAAATCGAGGACTTTTGTTAATCTTTGACAAGATCTGCAATACGGAATTACATTAAAGGCTTAAGGTCACGGACCTATTTGATATATTCGGTTTCGCTTCTATCACAAATTGTTAAAGACTCGAAACATGACACTAAATTATTCGCACTACTTGGATGGTTGAGAACTGATTTTTAGCTTCATTTTTCTCTCCGTATGCTTACAGGATGAAAGTTGTTCTTCCATCCTGTAAGCAGATTTTTAGATCTGTTGTGATTTTTAATGATGTCCGTCAAACTTGAACGACACCTTCACTTTCGTACGATAGCTTTCAATTTTGCCGTCGTTGATGTGCATATCCATAGCGGATACTTCTGCTATACGCAAATCACGTAGCGATCCAGCTGCTTTGGAAATAGCATTTGCAGCTGCTTTTTCCCATGATTCACTGCTGGTGCCAACCAGTTCTACAATTTTATAAACGCTTTCAGACATAATTACCTCCTTTTTATTTGTGGTTTTCTTTTATGTACTCTCAATTATGACCTGTGGTTTCGTAAAACTTTGTGCTTGATAATAGGTTCGATTTTTTTTTTGCGTAAAAAAAAGCTGCCTTATGCAAGACAGCTTCAAGAAAGAAATATTTAAACACTACAGTAAATTCCATCCATCACGATAATGGTAATGCAATTTAGCAGTTGCCTCTCCATCTTCATCATCTACAAAGGTTTCAGTTTCGGGATTCCATTTAATTGTGCGTTTTAGGTCACAGGCAATATTGCCTAATGTACAAACGGTACACGAACTGTGTCCAATTTCTACCGGAACGATTGGGTCAACCCGGTTTTTGACAGCTTCGATGAAGTTGATTTGATGAGGAATTTTAGTCTCATAGGGAGTGTCATCATCAACGGCACTTGCTGATTCGGGAGGTAATAATGAGTCATCAGAAGCCAAATAATGACCACGTGATACCTCAATCCAGCCATCTTCTCCCCAAAACTTCACCCCTTTGGTTAATTTCTCATCAAATGGTTCCGAGGTCATAACAACCCCATCTGCATATTTAAACATCATGAATTCAGTGCCATCACCTATCGGAGATATTTCTACCGGTCCGCTTCGATCCATTCCGAGTCCCCATTGAGCAATGTCAAACATATGAGCTCCCCAGTCGGTTGTGAAGCCGCCACCCATTTCTTTGTACCAGCGCCAAGCACCCCATATTTTTTCATTTTCGACCGGATCAAGCGAAATTGGTGGATTCAACTCATTATTGAAATGAATATCGTCAGGTAGTGGTCCCAACCAACGATTCCAATTTAAATCTTCCGGAACAGATTCCTTCGGTAGATCGTAAGGTGTTGGCGGAGCACCAACATAGGCATTTACTTTTTGCATTTTTCCTAACCTGCCGGACTGAACCATTTTAACAGCATGCTGAAATCTAGGGTCTGACCGTTGCTGGCTTCCAATGCCTAAGATCCGGTTCGTTTCGCGAACTACTCGTTTTAGCTCCTGTCCTTCTTTAATGGTAAAGGTCATTGGCTTTTCCAAATAAACATCTTTTCCTGCTTGGCAAGCAGCAATGGCTATCATTGCATGGGCATGGTCGGGTACAGCAATTACAACGGCATCAATGTCGTCACGCTGAGGTAAATCTTCGTATCTCTCGTAGGTTTTTACTTCCTCTTCAATGCTATTATTTGTGTTGAATTCATTTACGATGTTTTCAAAACGCTGACGTTTGCGTCCGTACACGTCGCACCCTGCAACAACACGAACTTTCGGAACTTGCATGAATCCATTTAAAAGGAATATAGATTGTCGTCCCATACCAATAAAGCCAAGGCGAATACTGTCATCTGCCGCATTTTTTGATGTACACGCATTTATTGAAGGTAAAAAAGTAATGCCGGCCATTCCAATGGCTGCCGTGTTAAGAAAACGTCTTCGTGAAATCGAACGTTTAGTCTGATTCTTCATTTTAGTTGATTTAATTAGATTGATAGTGAATATAGTTAAGTTTTAAGAATAAAACATGTTGGTTTGTAAAGTAAAAGCAGCCCTAAAAGAAGAGTGATGATATTCAACGTATTTGTCGTGGATAAGTTTAACTTTATGGAGGCTGAGAAAAGCAGGTCTAAAAAGCGATAAAAAACTATTATTTTCTGAAAATTATTAAATGATAAAATCCCCTGGCTTCGTCTCTGCTATTGGGATTTGAGAATGTTTGTTGCTTGGCTGTATGCTTATATGTATTGATGGATTTCGAAATGATAAAAATCAATGTTAATTAATTAATAATTGTATTTCGCATATATTTTTAAACATTTTTGTTCGGTTAAAAAATTGGTATCATTGTTATCGATCCATATCATGGGAAGAATTTTTTAAAAAAATATTGAAAAGATGAGTGACTTAGGATTTGCATTGCAATTGATGGGAATAGGAATGATTACCGTGTTTCTAATTCTGTCGTTAGTTGTTTTAATTGGTAATTTGATTATACGTTTTGTCAATAAATACCTCCCCGAAGAAGTAAGTAAGAAAGTTCAACAAGTAGCCAGCCAGGCAACTGAGTTCAATCGCAAAAAAGTTGTAGCTATTGTTTCAGCTGTAAAGACAGTTACTGAAGGGAAAGGACATGTTACAAAAATTGAAAAGCTTTAAGCGTTTTTCAATCCAAACTTTGTAGCAAACCAATAAAAAACCATATAAAATTATTATAGCCTTATGGAAAAGAGAAAAATCAAATTTTCTTTGCTCTACCGGGATATGTGGCAGTCGTCAGGAAAATACCTGCCACGGGTAGATCAATTAGTAAAAGTCGCACCGCACATCATTGAAATGGGATGTTTTGCCCGAGTGGAGACAAATGGTGGTGGTTTTGAGCAAATTAATTTGCTTTTTGGAGAGAACCCAAATAATGCAGTCCGTAAGTGGACCCAACCATTTAATGATGCCGGTATCCAAACACATATGTTGGATCGATCGTTAAACGGCCTTCGCATGAGCCCCGTTCCGGCTGATGTTCGAAAAATGATGTACAAGGTGAAAAAGGCTCAGGGAACAGATATTACCCGCCCTTTTGATGGATTGAATGACGCCCGCAACATTCTTGATTCAATTAAATATGCCAAAGAAGGTGGAATGATTGCGCAAGCCGCGCTAAGTTTAACTTATTCTGAAGTTCATACGGTAGATTATTACGTGAAATTGGCTGATAAGTTGATAAAAGGTGGTGCCGATGAAATTTGCTTGAAAGATATGGCAGGAATCGCACGCCCGGCATGGCTGGGTAAAATTGTCACAGGTATCAAAAAGAAATATCCTGAAATCCCAATCCAATATCACTCTCACTCGGGACCAGGCTTTGCCATGGCATCAATCCTGGAAGTTTGTCGTGCAGGTGTTGAGTACATAGATGTTGCCATGGAACCACTTTCATGGGGAACAGGACATGTTGATTTGTTAGCTGTTCATGCAATGTTAAAAGATGCGGGCTTTGACGTCCCGGAGATCAATATGGACGCCTATATGAAAGTGCGTAGCTTAACTCAAAGTTTCATAAATGATTTTCTTGGATACTACATTAATCCAAAAAATCGCTTCATGAACTCACTGTTGATCGGACCAGGTCTTCCTGGAGGAATGATGGGATCATTAATGGCTGATCTTGAAAATAACCTTGCAAGCATTAACAAGTGGAAAACGAAGAACAATAAACCAACATTGACACAAGATGATTTATTGGTTAAACTGTTCAACGAAGTTGAATTCATTTGGCCAAAAGTAGGTTATCCTCCGTTGGTAACTCCGTATAGCCAATATGTCAAAAACCTTGCGCTAATGAATGTTATGCAGCTTGAAAAAGGCAAGGAACGCTGGACGATGATTGCTGACAATGTTTGGGACATGCTAATGGGCAAAGCTGGCGAATTGCCTGGCGAATTGGCTCCGGAACTTAAAGCATTAGCAAAAGAACAAGGAAAAGAAAAATTTACAGATACGCCACAGAGTTTATTTCCTGACGCATTGAATACATTCAAAAAGGAAATGGACGAAAAGGGATGGGATTATGGTAAGGACGATGAAGAATTGTTCGAATTAGCCATGCATCCGGAGCAATATCGCGCGTACAAGTCAGGTGAAGCTAAAAAAGCTTTTGAAGCTGATTTGGCTAAAAAACGAGAAGAAGGTGCTGGCTTGTTGGAAGGAACGAAAAAAGAAGAAGCGCCTGCAGCATCTCCTGCGGCTAATTTCAATCCATCATCAATGATTGTGGACGTTGACGGAGAAAAATTCAAAGTGTCAGTTGCCTATGGGGAGAATGGAACAGTTGAATCGGCTGCGCCTGCGTCACCAGAAAAAGCACCTGCTTCGGCGCCCGCGCCAACCGTTAATGGAAGCGCAAAAGAGATTTTGGCCCCACTTGAAGGAAAGTTCTACCTAACAAAAGAAAGCTCGGAAACGGCTATTAAAGTCGGCGATGAGATTAAAGTCGGCGATTTGATTGGTTACGTTGAAGCAATGAAAACTTTTAACGCTATAAAATCCGATGTGTCAGGTAAAGTAGTTGAAGTTGCATTTGCCACTGGTTCCGAAGTTGAAGAAGACGACGTTTTAGTAAAAATCCAATAACAGAAAATCCTGAATATGTCTATAATAGAGAAACTCTATCAAATGACTGCCATCCAGGAGATTGTTAATGGACCCGGAACAATTTTGATGTTAGTAATCGGAGCTTTGCTTTTATACCTGGGTATAAAGAAAAAGTATGAGCCTCTGTTGTTAATACCAATTGCGTTCGGATTAATTTTAGCAAACCTTCCTGGAGGAGGTATGGCAGTTGTTTCAGCGGAGAATATCCAAATTGATGAACATCACTATAAAAACCTTTTTGAAATTGCGCATGATCATGGAATTATGAATTTCCTGTATTATTCGCTAATAAAAACGGGATTTTTACCGCCTATTATTTTTATGGGAGTCGGTGCTTTAACCGACTTTGGACCGATGTTGAGAAACCTGCGTCTGGCTTTCTTTGGAGCTGCAGCTCAAATAGGAATTTTTTCGGTGTTAATTACCGCCATTGCTATTGGGTTCACTCCTGCAGAAGCAGCTTCGCTGGGTATTATTGGTGGTGCTGATGGGCCGACGGCTATTTATACAACCATTATGCTTGCTCCTCATTTACTGGGACCTATTGCAATTGCCGCGTATTCGTACATGGCTTTAGTGCCCGTAATTGTTCCTCTGGTTACCCGGGTATTATGTTCCGAGAAGGAATTGCGAATTAATATGAAGGAGATGGATAAACTATATCCTGCCAAGCGGAAGATTAAGAACCTGAAAGCAGTGAAAATTGCATTTCCTATCGTGTTGGGAATTGTGATCTCCATATTTGTGCCATCCTCCGTGCCACTGCTCGGCATGTTGCTTTTTGGTAACCTGATAAAAGAAGTCGGTGTAACTGTTGCTCGTTTGTCAGATGCAGCAACAGGTTCCATTATGAACACAGCAACCATCTTCCTTGGGCTTACTGTGGGAGCGACGATGTCGGCTGAGGTATTTTTGAATACGCAGACGATTATGATCATCGTAGGTGGTTTTATAGCTTTCGCGATCTCAATTGCAGGCGGAATCTTTGCTGTGAAAGTTTATAACCTGATCGCAAAGAAAAAGATCAATCCGCTAATTGGAGCTACCGGATTAAGTGCTGTTCCAATGGCATCTCGTGTGGCCAATGAAATTGCACTGAAGTACGATTCAAAGAATCACGTACTACAATATTGTATGGCCAGTAATATTTCAGGAGTAATTGGTTCGGCCGTTGCTGCTGGTGTTTTGATCTCGTTTTTGGGATAGAAAAAATTACTGCATTAAGAGAAGAGGCTGTCCATTTGTTTTTGGACAGCCTCTTCTCTTTAGTCTCAAAAGGATCCTGTTTATTTTAGGGAACTGAATTTAAATGATTAACACTTTTGTTCTTAGTGGGTTTCTTTGCAGCAGATAATTTCGGGGTTTAATTCAGGATATAATTGTTAATTTTGGGCGACCTTAAAGTAAATAATTTCTTGACTTTCCTTTTAACAGAACCTGAAGGACTGAGGATATCAAGATATTGCCAATTATTGAGCAGTTGACGGGTGTCTTAATGTATTTTTTTTCTTGAAATTGAATGCACGCCGGTGTGTGATATTTTAAAATTTTTAAAGGGAAGGGTAGAGGAATTGATTGTAGTGCCTTTTAAAACGTTAGTATGATATTGAGTGAGAAATTTTTAAAAAAGACAGACTTCGACACGCTCTCTGACTTTAATAATAAGCTGGAAATTCAAGTTCCGGGTAATTTTAACTTTGGATATGATGTTGTTGACGAATATGCTCGCATTGAGCCTGATAAATTAGCTTTGGTATGGACAAACGATCGGGGCGAGCACCGAGATTTTACGTTCGCTGACATGAAAAAGTACAGTGACCAAACAGCGTCGTATTTTCAATCGTTGGGAATTGGGCGGGGCGACAAAGTGATGCTGATTTTGAAACGAAGATTTGAGTTTTGGTTTTCGATTATTGCATTGCATAAGCTGGGAGCAGCATGCATTCCGGCTACTCACCTGTTAAAAAAGAAAGATATCGTTTATCGAAATAATTCTGCCGAAATCAAGGCAATTGTGGCTGTTGGAGATCAAAGCATTTTGAAAGAAGTCGATCTGGCGATGAGCGAATCTCCAACCGTGAAAACGCGAATTTCTATTGGACCTCAAGTCGAAGAGGGATGGGAGAACTTCACAACAGGGATTGAGCAGGCTTCTCCGTTTCAATCAGGGGAACGCCCTTCAAAAAATACGGATATTTCATTGCTCTATTTTACATCGGGAACTACCGGTAATCCGAAAATGGTGGCACATGATTTTACCTATCCTTTGGGCCATATCACTACCGCATCGTATTGGCACTGTATTGAAGAAAATGATTTGCACCTGACCGTGGCTGATACCGGATGGGGAAAAGCTGTTTGGGGGAAACTCTACGGACAATGGCTGGCAGGTGGAGCCGTGTTTGTTTACGACCACGAAAAATTTAGTCCGGCGGATATGCTGAGGGTGATTAGTGACTATAAAATTAATACGTTTTGCGCACCCCCAACGGTTTATCGATTTATGATCCGTGAAGATTTTTCTAAATACGATCTGTCATCGCTCCGGTATTGCACAGTGGCTGGTGAGCCGCTGAATGCCGAAGTTTATAACCAGTTTCTTAAACTCACTGGCATCAAGCTGATGGAAGGTTATGGGCAAACGGAAACCGTTTTGGCAATTGCTACTTTCCCGTGGATGGAACCAAAACCCGGCTCAATGGGAGTTCCGAACCCAACTTATGATATTCAACTTCTTCATGCTGAAAATCGACTGTGCGAGACGAATGAAATTGGTGAGATTGTGATTCGAACTGATAAAAATACTCCAGTAGGACTTTTCAGCGAGTACTATCGTGATAAAGAACTTACCGAGCTTGTTTGGCACGGCGGGTTTTACCATACCGGAGATCTGGCCTCGCGCGATGAGGATGGTTATTTTTGGTTTGTGGGGCGCACCGACGATGTGATTAAAAGCTCTGGTTATCGCATTGGACCATTTGAAGTGGAAAGCGCTTTGATGGAGCATCCGGCAATTGTTGAATGTGCAGTTACTGCTGCTCCCGACGATGTGCGTGGACAGGTGGTAAAAGCAAGCATCGTATTGGCGGACGAATATCATCCGGGAACTCCGGAATTAGCTAAGGAAATTCAGAATCATGTAAAAAATACGACTGCTCCGTATAAATATCCTCGAATTATAGATTTTGTAAAAGAGCTTCCAAAGACAATTTCAGGGAAGATCAGGCGGGTTGAAATTCGTGGTGAGGACTAGATATTAGAAATGCTCCACAAGTTTGGGGCGCAACAAAATTATAGTTGAGAGCGGAATGATTCTAACGCTAAGAAAAGGTACTTAAAAGAAGGCCACGAACTTAATTAAGTTCGTAGCCTTCTGATTTAGGTCAGCAGATAACTGATCACTAATTATTTTGTGGAAATAAACTTCGCGGAGTAATTCTGTTTTTTCTCATCTTGTACGCGAGTAATATAAATACCTTTCCTGATTGTTGGAAGCTGAATGCTTACCTCTTTTCCCTCAGGTTGATAAGATAGAATCAACTGACCAGCTATTGAGTAAATCTCAACCTTTGTGATCTTATTCTCATGTGAGATTTGCAGTGTTCCTGTTGATTCATCATAGAATAATTCCAGATTGCTGTCTGACCTGTTTATTTCTATTGATGCTGTTGGTTTTGAAAAAACTCCTCCTTCATATTGATCGTTGGAGATATTGCTTACCAAGCTGTTGAGATAGACTTCCAAATTAGGATATTCGCCATCTACCGTTGTTAACTTTGCATCGCCAGCATCTGTTTTATTTAAGCCGTTCGAGTCTTCCCAAGTGTCAGGCATTCCATCATTATCGGTATCTGTTGGAGCTTCTGTTGAGTTTAGAACAGGCCATCCGCCAACTGCAGATTGAGTGTCAATTAATCCGTTGGAGCTACCATTTCCTCCATCCATAACTGTTGCAGTACCTGTTTCAACGTCATATACAATCCGGCTGTCAACCGTATCTCTTACAAGGCTTGCTCCAACGTACTGTAATACTTTTTCATAGGCTTTTTCGGCGTCCTGGGTAATGCATGATGCAATTTGGTACGCCGTATCCGATTTTAAATCATCTTTGCTAACACCATAGTCTGAAAAGGATGCGTGAGGATCGATTCCGAGCCAGTTGTTATTTGTTGTTTGGCTACTCGCTGTAATGTAATTTCCATCAACATAAAAGATCCCATAAACGCCCGCCGGCTGATTATTTCCTCCATTATCCGGATAAGGTTGCATGATCCGGTCGGCTTTAGATGAGGAGGTTGCGGGACCCGCTTTGTAGTAGTTGTTTATAATATTGTAGCTACCGCCTTCGCCGGCATAGGCACTGTTTCCTCCCCAGTTGTAGATGACATTATTTCTATAATCCACTTTTTCTAATTCCGGTTGATTAGAGTACCTGCTGCCATTGAATCGTGGATTGCGGCTGTCGTGATGGGCGAATAAATTATGATGGAAGGATGCTTTTTTTCCTCCCCAAATTCCACCATAGCCATGTGTCCCTTTGTCATGAACAGATATACGCAAGCTTTCAGCGAGAAGGCACCATTGCATCGTGAAATTTTCATTGTCGTAAAATGACGCACATTCATCAGTACTCCAGCTCATGGAGCAGTGGTCAAGAATGATGTTTTTATGTTTGCGTCCCCAAATGGCATCATTTTGTTGATTGGTCTCGTCGCCCAATCTAAAACGCAAATAACGGATGATTACATTGTCAGTTTCAACAACCACAGGATAATCGCGTATGCAGATTCCATCGCCGGGAGCCGTTTGACCGGCAATCGTAATATTGGGACGGCTAATTTTTAGTTGCGATTTCAATTTAATCGTTCCAGACACTTTAAACATGATAATCCGTGGTCCTGATAAATTTTCAACTCCAACTCTAAGTGTTCCTGCTGTTCCATTGTCTTCCAAACTTGTCACATAGTAAACTTGTCCTCCACGTCCTCCGGTTGTATATTTGCCGCCACCTTCGGCACTAGGGAATGCAGGCAGGTTTTCTGTCTGAGCAATTGAAATTAAACAAAAGGCAAAGACAAATAGAATACTGAGAATTTGATTTTTAAATTTCATTGTATAAAAAACTTTTTAGTATATAATTTATTTTCGTTGTCTGATAAGCAAACTACATAAATTCCTTTATGAATCCCGGTCAGACCTAAATCAACTTCTTTTTGATTGAAGTCGCTAGCTGTAATCAGTTTTCCGGTAATAGAATAGATCTTAATTTGTTTGATAATGTTGGAGTGCCCGATATGTAATTCGCTACTCATTGCATTATAGTAAACATTTAAAGAGTCATTATCTTTCTTAATTTCAATTGAAGCGGTTGATATTCCTCCTTCGTTCTGGTTTTCGATAATTGTAGCCACCAAACTATTCAAATAAACCTCCAGGTTTGGATAGGTTTCATCAACAGTTTTTAATTGAGCGTCGGCCGGATCGTTGCTGTTTAGTCCGTTTGAGTTTTCCCACTCATCGGGCATACCATCAGCGTCTGTGTCAGCGGGTGCTTCTGTCGATTTTAATTCCGGCCATCCACCAACGGCAGTTTGCGTGTCAATAATTCCATTGGTACTTCCATTGCCTCCATTCATGAAGGTTGCAGTTCCGGTTCTTACATCGTGTATGATGCGTTTGTCAACAGTATCACGAACCAACGAAACTCCAACATATTCCATCACTTTTTCATACGCCATTTCAGCAGTATGGGTTGTAATCTCTCCTGTTGGATGAGGAGAATCAATACGCATTCCAGTTTTGTCTTCTTCCGAAACTGTTCCATATGAACCATGAAACTGGTTATATACGCCGTAAGTCCAATTATCGTTTGTTGCTCGGGCAGATTCAGTTAGTACATTTCCACTAATGTAAAACTTACCCCAAATTTGATAGGTTGCTTTGTCCGATTCTTTTTCATAGTCGATAGATACGATACGCTCCTTCTTTGTGGTGCTAGGTCCTGGTTTATAGTAACAGTTAACAATGTTTACATTCATAGCTTCACCTCCATAGCAGCTATTGCCTCCCCAGTTATAAATGACATTATTTCGTAAATCAACATTGTCAGTTAATGCAAAGGGGTCGCCATTGTATTCACCAAGTCTGGGATTACGACTATCGTGACTGGCTAATAAATTATGGTGGAAAGAAGCATGTTTGCCACCCCAGATTCCTCCGTAGCCATGATTCCCTTTTTCATGAACCGAGTTCCGGAGGCTTTCTGAAATCAAGCTCCATTGTAGGGTAAAGTTCTCGTTCTGGTAGAATGACACGCACTCATCGGTTGACCAACTCATTGAGCAGTGGTCAATAATGATATTCTTACGGAAGCGACCACCTATTGCATCGTCTTCTTGCTGGGCTGCATCCCCCATCCGAAAGCGCATAAACCGAACAATAACGTTATCGGCATTCATTTTCACCGGATAATCGCGCAAACAGATTCCATCTCCCGGGGCAGTTTGTCCGGCAATTGTGATGTTATTATTTTCTATTTTCAAATCCGATTTTAGTTGGATGGTTCCGGAAACTTTAAATATGATTATTCGAGCTCCTGACATTTCAACTCCTTTTCGAAGTGACCCCATGGTTTTGTCATCATTCAGGTGGGTTACATAATAGACTTGTCCTCCGCGTCCACCGGTTACATACTTCCCGTGTCCTTCTGCTCCCGGAAATGCGGGGAGTGGATCTTGTGCGAAAGAGCTAAAACTTGCCATCCATAGTAAAAATAGAGGCAATAATATTTTGATCTTCTTCATTTGGTTTGTCCCTGTTATTTTGAAAGTTTCATCGCTCCTGTGTTTCCATCAATACTATATCTGACAATATAAATGCCTTTTTTCAAACTATTTAGGCTAATTGTCTTTTTATTTTTGATATTCATAACAGGCGATCCTAAAATGGAATAGATTGTTACTTCCGATTTGTCCCCGTGGACTAGAATCGAATTTTTGAGTAATTCAATCCGGTTGGTTTGCTGAATTTCGTTGGTTCCTACCGGCCAACTCACGGTAATAGATCCTGTTCCTTCAAAATATTCAGGATTTGTAGTCGCGGAATAAGTTCCCTGCCCGAAATTCTGATCATTGATTGTAAGGCTTTTCACATCCATATCAACATTTAGAACAGCTCTGGCAGAACCAGTCAATTGCATGTTAATATCGTCAGCAACAGCATCAATATGGCTAAAAATGATTTTATTGTTTAATCCCGCAGCGATTAGTCCCTGTCCAAATGCATTGGCAGATTGCCCGTCAATAGCTGTAATATAACTGTTGTCGCCGGGGTATCTTTCACTTGGCGAGGTCAAATCCCAGACACCGCTGAATCCACTGTTGTCGCCCTGAAGAACAACAGTGCCAGAATTAACCGTTCCTCTTCCGTTGTTGATTACTGTAACGGTATGTTCTCCGGTGATTGGACCTCCAAGAACCATTGAACTACCACTAGAATTTCCACTAGCCATGGTCATTTTTACATCGCCGGCAAGTGTAATTGGAGCGGTCAGTGTAAATCCTGTTCCTCCGGTACTATAGGTAAAGTAGGTTCCCTCCTCCATCGTAATTGTTCCGGTGCTGGAATGTTCTCCACGCAAGCGCATATTTCCCGGGCTCATCAAATGGATGTCAGCTTCAAAAACGGTAGATGTTGTTTCCATTTCAATTGAGACGTTCACCGTTTCTCCGGCTTCAGGCATTAGCGCAGGAACAAAGTGTGCCGGATTGTCCCAGTTACCATTTGCACCACCAATAAATGTGAATTCAGAAGGTCGGCCGATTATTATTTGCCCGGTTCCGGTTATTAGTCCCGGGTTAGTAACTGCGGTGTAGGTCCCCACCTCCTGAATAACTCCATCAATGTAAAATTCACTTGTAGTTACCTCGGTATTCAGGTTTAAGGTTGCTCCGGTTTCTACCAGTAATTTAGAAGTTGGCTGGAGTGCAGTATTATTGCTAATTGTTAATGTCGAACCACTTTGAACCGATACTTTCCCTTTTCCCAGCGAGTTGGCGACAGCGGCATCAAGCTCTCCGGTATCAACACGGATATCTCCTGAAAAACTTGTGTTGTCTTCATTTAAGATAAGTTTTCCGTCTCCTTTTTTGATTAGTTCGTGAACCCCGGTTAACTGTGCATCCAAGCTTAGTGTGCCAGTAATATTAAATACAATCGTATCTTTTGTAGTAATTTTTCCATCGAAACTGGCAGTGGTAGCCGCTTGGATTTCTGTTCCGTAGGTAGCCAAATAATTGGCCGAGCTATTTGCGGTGATATTTAATTTTGCTGAGTTTTTTAAGTTTAAGTCAGCTAAAAAGTCACCACCGTCAGCATCAACAATATAATTACCATCAACTACGGCAGCTTCACCGGTTGTTGGGGCTGTTTCTGTACCCCAGTTTGCGGCATCCATCCAACCGTTAGCGGTTCCGGCACCGATCCATTCGTAAGTTGTAACCAATGGCGCTTCAGCGGTTGGGTCCCAATTGTCGTTACCGCCCAATACATTCTGAACAGTATAATTTAATGCTTCTTCAGCCGTTAGAGCTCTCAGCCCGGCCCAGTTTGCACGACCACTCATATCTGCTCCTGCTCCGGTGTTGCCATATTCATACAGATGCAAATCGGTGCTGGTTGCAGCATATTCCATATTCCAGGTGTCGCCCCAACCTTCAGGATGAATTTTTTCGGTCATCTCGCAATACAGCCATGCTACTTTGGGGTACTCGTGCCATGGCCGGCCGAAGCGAACCAATGCACCATCATCGCCTGCCCGCGGGCTATTTTGAGCATAAGTAAGTTGACATTCATTAAAAACAAAACCGTAATCGAATTCCCGATTGGTGGAAGGTGCAGTAATCCAACCGCCACCCCAACTGCGGATTTCGCAAGATTGGAAGAATGCAATTCCGCCGCCATAGATGTAATCCGTTCGACCAACGACCAAACAGTTTTCCATGTAGCATCTATTTCCATCAGACCAGAAATAAATTGTATCCTGGTAGCCAGTGAGGTTACAATTGATAAAAACAACTTTATCGGCTTTTACGGTAATAGCCTGTGCTTGTCCCACGGGACCTGCCGTATTTTCAATCGTTAAATTTTCGGCTCTGAAACCATTTCCAATGATCGTTAATGTTGCCGATGTTCTTATATTTTCGCCAGTCCACAATGCTGCATCTTCCGTCGGGCATTTGCCATCAGGGCAATCGTAGATGTGGTAGCTGATAATGGTCTCATCGCGACTTTCTCCAATGAGGTAGACATTCTTTTTATCAGCAGGAACGATTAATTTTTCAGATGAATAGAGTCCTCTTTTGATATAAATAATTGTTTGCCGATCACTATTTGATTCAACGGCATTGATTGCGTCCTGAATTTTTGTAAAGTCGCCACTACCATCTTTTGCAACCACGATATCGGCATCGATTGATCCTGGTTGAGCAAAGCCGGTCAGCGAAAAAATAAGTAGCGTGATAAATGTTACTAAAGAATTTCGGGTCATAGCTTTATTCCTTTTGTTACTAGTGTATTAAAATGAATATTTGTCAATTTTATTTTCGTCTAAAACTGAAGATCGGTGTCCTGTCAAGAACACCGAATCTTCAATTCATAGTTTAACCTTTAAGTATAATCGTTCGATTGTGAAAATTGAACCTTTTTTTAAAGAGTAATTCTCCATCGAGGATCGCCACTGTCAGCTTTACCTGAAAATCCAGTGTCCAAGAAGCTGAAATCCAGGGTGAAATATGGATCTGTCCATAGTTCGGCAGCAGTCCCCGGGTATGTAAATGTTGTTAATCCGGGGATTTCATCTTTTCCTTCGCCATAGCCAAAGTCACTTGTAACATATGTGTTGACAACATTGAAGGTTGTATTGGCCATTCCATCATAACCATCAATTAAATAATCTTCTCCGCCATCTTTATTCCAGCCATGTCCGATAATCGAATTGGATATTGTTACTCCGTTTAACACCTCATCCTGACCGCTTTCTCTCCAACGTAAAAGTTGTCTTCCTTTTTCGGGAACTTCATTAAGAGTACATGCATCAATTAGGATAGAATTTGAATTATTACGGCTAACCAGAAAATAAATGACTTTAGATAATGTCGAATTTGTAATTGAAATGTCATTACACTTCCAGCTATTTTTGTCTACAGCCAAAACGCCATAACCATTGATACTATCGATAACACAATTGTCAATAGTGAACTTGTCAAGAACGCCTTCTCCTCCTTTTATTCTAGATATTCCACGGAGTGTTCTAATTTCGCATGATTCAAATTTAATTTCTCCAACTGAACCACTTACGTCAATGTTGAATACATATCTACCACCAAATCCATCAGCTGCAGTTAACTTTACGGATTTGAAAGTTACGTAGCTAACGTTACTTCCTTCAACAATATTGAAGTTTGAACCACAATCGATTATTGGTAATGCAGGGGTAAAGCTATACCCGGCAATAAATGAAATTGATTTGTCGAATGCGTAACCTCCGGCTTCATAGGTTTTACCACCTTCGAGTCTGATCACACTTCCATCAGCAACATCAGCAAGCGTGTCAGCGAGTACAAAACCGTCTTCAAGACCTGATAAGTCGATAATGTGATCTCCTGTTTCTTGCGCCACTTTTGTTGTGTAGATTTCCCAACCTCTGAGATTGCCTTCACTGAAAATGGCCATTTGATACTCTGTTTCGGCTTCCAGTCCATTAACAATTTTCATTTGTGCTTCGCGATCTTCATCAGTAACATCAAATGTTGAGAGTGGATTAGCAAGTCGTTCATCCTCTATGGAGTATACCTTAACGGCAGTAATTGGCGCACCTGATGGCGTCCAAAATACCCGAGCTCGTGTGTCTGTAACATCAAACAAGCCGGGAGCTCCCTGATTGGATGGAAACTTATCAGTTCTGATACTTCCCAACAACGAAGGTAAACTATTGTATTGCGCCTCATCGGCATGAGCAGTTGCTCTCACCTGGTAAATGGTGAACCACAATAGTTCTTCGCCAATTACAGATTCATCGATGATGAATTCGTTTGTGTCAACTGCAAACGAGTATATGGGTTCGGTTGCAAAAGAATCTCTACTAACCTCGATGGTATAGTTTTCCGCTTGTTTCAATTTGGCCAGATTAACATGGATCGTGTTGTCAAACGCTTCCAGGTCTTCGTTTAATACAGGCTGGAACAAACGGGTTCTTGGAAAGACCTCTTCATTATCTTTACAGGCGTTAAAAAGCAATAAGCCGACAACAAAGATTAATAGAAGTGTCTTTATATTGAATTTGTTTATTTTCATGATTCAAAAATTTTACATTAAACGTTTTGGATTAAAAATTGAATCCGTAACCATTGTTCGGTTCTAATTCTTCACTGCTATCAATGGCAATACGTGGGATTGGGAAAATGTATCGGATTACACCATCAGGTACGCCAATATTCGAGGGATTTACATAGTTATTCCAATCGTAGGTAATCCATTCAGCATATCCATCAGGCTGTGTTTCGTCATACATATTGATTAACCAGGATTGTCGTTCCCATGTTTCATCTGGGGCCGCCAGTACTTTCTCAAATTTATTGTAAATAATCAGGTCTCCATTTTCAGCCAGTTTGGTATATACGTAATCTGGCAAATCACTGGTTCCTTCAAAAGCTTCAACGGCCATTTTTTTGCAGCCCCCAACTGTTTCTTCGACTTTGTCATAATACAGGTTCCATCGAATCAGTTCATATTTACGGATCATTTCGCCTCCAAATTCCCAAGCTCTTTCATCAACTATTGCATCAAAGAAGTCTTCTTTACTTCCAGAAACATTGGCAACATATTGATCTACTTTTTCAGACCATGCAGATTCATCAAATGCGCGTTGGCGAACTCTTTTTAAGGCATCTTGTGCAGAGGCAGTAGGGCCATTCAGCTCATTTTCAGCTTCAGCGTACATCAATATTACGTCAGAATACCGCAACATGGGCCAGTTGATACCTGTACCTTTATTGGTAGATGGCCCTGGAGGCGTATCAAGAAATTCACGACTCCATTTTCCTTGAGAGATATTCATATTACCGGTACTAACCAATTGCTGAACGAAGTCTTTGTCAATTGTGTAAAGTCCGCATGTTACATCCAGACGTTGATCCAATGTATCGAATGAATAGAAGTATGTTGGTGGCATAGCCATGTAATTGGATCCACTTCCGTATGGATGGGTTCCTGCATCAACACGTATACCAATATTCCAACCGACGTCACCTTCACCAATGGCGAATGGAACTTCAAATAAGATGTCACTATTTACCGGTGAAATAAATTTGCACTGATTCAAAAAGACTTGTCTAAAGTCAGTAGGCAATTCACGATCTTTTAAATCCATTAGTTTTTTCGTATACTCTTTGGCTATTTGATAATAGTCCAAATAGTCTGATTGACGCTCCATGCTAAGTTGTGGAGTCAGGTAGTATCCACCACGTTGCAGTGCTAAACGTGCAATCATTCCAAGAGTATATTCGCGGTTGATTTGCTCAATTCCGAATTGCACTTCATCGGCCCACATCATTTTTTCTTCGATATCAATCATATCCTGTATGACATTTGTTAAAATGACATTGCGGTCTTCTTTTGGCAGATCAAATTCTACATCTACTTTAGGAGCTTCTTGTGAAAATGGAACATCCCCAAAATAATAGATTAACATACTATACCAATAAGCTCGCATGGTATATGCTTCACCAAGGAGATGAGACATTTTTCTAGAAAGAGCAGCGTCATCGGAATTTAATGCATCACTAGCCATGATTCCTTCAATTGCAATATTGGCATCGCGAATTGCTTGATAGCCAATATCCCAAACGTATTTTAAGTCACCATTGTTTTCCTGAGCATCTAAGCGCCAGATCTGGTAACGGGCTCCATCGCTGGATCCTCCAGCGTGTTCAATATCTGTGTTGCCAGTCATGTTGTTTGACAATCGAGAACGGAATCCATCATGGCTGAAGTGCACATACATTGCATTCACAGCTTTTCTGGCATCTTCAGCATTGGAATAGATGTAGCTTGAGTCGAAAGTTGATAGAGACTCTGGCTCAAGGTAATCGTCACAGGAAGTAAAGGCGAATACGACCAGTGTATATAGAAAATATTTAAGTTTCATATTCATATGTTTAATCATCATTACAATTTGTTAAAAGGTAACATTTACACCAAATGTAAACGAACGACTCCTTGGGTATGAAGAGTAATCGACACCCGGAGTAAGGGCAGCATAACTACTACTTCTTGTTGTACTTACTTCAGGATCATATCCTGAATACTTAGTCCAAAGCCACAGATTATTGCCAGTAGCATATACTCTAAATTGAGAAACCCCAATGCGCGAAGTAAGTGTTTTGGGAACTGTGTAACCTAATGTTAGGTTATTCAGACGTAAGAATGAACCATCTTCAACAGCCCAGTCGCTAATTACGGTTGTGGCTTGACCAAAAGAGTTGCTACCACTCCAAATTTCTTTGTCGGCATTTAACTGTCCTAATTGTTCCAGATCGGTAACTACTTCTCCAGCGGTACCTGTATAGGTTCCATCAACATCAATATAAGTGAATCGGTTATCAGGACCCATCGTAGTTAACATGTTTCCGTAACGTGTTCTGTACAGTTGGTTATAATCAATTTTACCAGTGTTATAAACGTCATTTCCAATTGACCAGTTAAATAATATAGATGCATCAAATCCTTTGAAGGTAGCATCAAATCCAAATCCACCAGTAGCATCAGGCAATGCACTTCCAATTACCTGACGGTCCTGGCTGTTGATTTCTCCATCATCGTTTAAGTCTTTCAGTTTCATATATCCCGGGCGAACATCACTAACTCCTAAGGTGTTTTTATTATCAGGGATGCCATCTTTTAAAGCATAGGTGTTTGAAACTTCATCATAACCTGAAAAATCATCTACCGTATACATTCCGTCATTGACATATCCGTATATCAAACCAATGGTTTGGTCAACTTCCAGATAAAAGTCATCACGATCTTTTAAGTCAGTACTTGACCAGTTCGATTGGTAGAAGCGACTAGCAGGAACAAGATTCCCGTTTTCGTCTTCTAAATAATCATATTCTAATTTGTCAATGTTTGCTTTGTTGATCCCAAAGTTTAGATTGGCAGTCAAGGTGAAATCACTTTTGTCAATAATGTAGCCACTTAGCAGTAGCTCAATCCCCTTGTTTGAAGTACTACCAACGTTATTCCACTGTGTGGCAAATCCGGAAATAGGGGAAATAGCCTGAGCAAGCAGAAGGTCTTTCGTTTTGTTGTAATAGAGATCGAGGGTTCCTCGAATTGCTCCATTATAGACTACCCAGTCTAAACCAAGGTTTTGATTGATGGTTGTTTCCCATACAATATTTGGATTAAATAAGGTTGAACCTTCAGGAGAATAGTATGCATTATAGGAGTTCGTTCCCATCCCTGGTCCATTGCTGGTAGATGCATCAAATAAAAATTTCGTGGCATTAGCAGGGATACGGTCGTTACCGGTTGCTCCAAAGCTATAACGCAATTTTAACTCATTCAGATTCGTAAACCCATTCATGAAGTATTCTTCATTGATTTTCCATCCCAGTGCTACAGCTGGAAATACTCCCAATCGGTTTTCTTTTGAAAACTTACTTGATGCGTCGGTTCTTAACGTGGTTGTAATTAAGTAACGATCTTTAAATTGGTAATTAGCACGTCCAAAGAACGAAATTCTCGTTTGATCAGTTGATTGACTTGTAGAATAAGAATCAGTAGTTCCAAGAGCCATGTTTGCAAACATCTCTTTTGGTTGCATAGACTCTCTGAAATTTTCAGCTCTTACAACGCTTCTTTTTCCGCCATTTGAATAAATTTCATTACCTACCAGCAGATCTAAAGCATGTTCTCCCATGTCGTCAAAGGTGTAGCTCGCTGTATTTAGTAAACGATAAGATTCATTCTCCCGATTTTCCATCGTTCCAAGTGGCAAGCTGTTTCCTTCTTGTCTGGATTGGCTGGTTAGTGGACCATAATATCTCTGTTGCTCTTCAAACGTTTTACTACTTGTAACTGTTGATCTTAAGATCATATTGTCAATAGGGTACCAGCTTAAACCTGCTTGGAGAACATAGTTCATTGTATTTTTCTGTCTCCAATCCTGCTTCGCCAGTTCAATCGGGTTAATTAAGCTAAGCAAAAAGGATTGATAGTCATCTGATGAATCAATACTGGTTAAGTCAATGTCCAACTCATCGGCAATACCGTTAACAGGGCGCGCGGTTATCACATTTTTCACTCGAATATTTGCACCTCCGGAAGTTCCAGCACCATCTACTTTAGTATCAGTAATTCTGGCCGATGTCTCCAACCTGAGTGATTCCGAGATGCTATGATTTAATTTAAAGTTGATCACATTCCTTCTGTAGCCATTGTTTACCATAAGGCCATCATTGGTGTCGTTGGTTAGGCTTAGGCTTACTTTCGTTTGCTGTGTACCACCGCTGACACTTATATTGTGTGACTGCGAAAGGGCTGCATTTTGCCCAAAGATATCAGTTTGGCCGCCAAATAATTCTTCTTGCCAATCAGTACCAGGCTTGTTTTTGTACAATTCTAGGTCATCATATTTGCCATAGTACTTTTCAAAATTTCTTAAATCTGTTTCACTTCTCACTTTGGCATGCTCATACTGCATCATCACAAAATCATATGGTCCTAAAACGTCATACTTGCGTTCCGATGGAAGTGTTTTGACTTGAAGGTAACCATTGTAACTTACTGTCGTTTTTCCAGCCTTTGGGCTTTTGGTTGTAATCAGGATTACACCATTCGACGCTTGAGCTCCATAAATAGCAGTTGCAGCGGCATCTTTTAGGACGTTAATACTTGCAATATCGTTTGGTGGAACATCGCGGATGCTGGATACAATAAAACCGTCAACAACAAACAACGGTGAGTTATCTTGGGTTACAGAACCACCTCCACGGACACGGATAACAACTTCTGCGTCAGGAGAACCATCAACAGTTAGTACATTTACCCCCGGAAGGCGACCTTTAATTGCTTCTGCAGCATTGGCAATTGGGATTTTTTGTAAATCTTCACCAGACATAGAGGAAATAGAACCAGTTAAATTTCCTCTTTTCACAGTTCCATATCCAACAGCAACGACTTCATCCAAACCAATTGATGATTCTTCCATGGTAACGTTAATAGTTGACTTTCTAGCTGGAACTTCTTTGGGTTTCATTCCAACAAAAGAGAAAACTAAAACGGCATTGTCGGGTAGATTGCTGATCGTATACTTTCCATCGAGGTCAGTAACTGTGCCTTGTGTAGTCCCTTTTACGACAACGGTAACACCGGGTAGTGGGCCTTGCGAATCGCTTACAACTCCGGAAACCTCGCTGACTTGCTGGTTCGTCAATGATTGATTCGGATTTGTGGACTGATTCTCGCCTTTTGGATAAAGAACGATTTGGCGATTTTTAATTACATATTTCGTGTTCGTACCTTCAAAAAGGGCATCCAACACCTCGTCGATTTTTTCGTCTTCTACATCAAGATTAACTTTACGCTGAACGTCAATTTTTGTGTCGTTGTACATAAAGAAATAATCACTTTGATCTTCAATTTGACGAAGCACATCTTTTACCGATTGCTCTTGAACCTTTAGGTTCAGATCGGCTGTCTGCGATAGGCCTCTTGCCTGAGCCCCGATAAACGCGACAAGTAAGAGAAAGGTTGTTAGTTTCATAATGCGAATTAATCGGGATAGGCCACAAAATGACCCACCGTCGTTACACAACAATTTTTTTTTCATAAGTTTGTCTTACTAAGTTAAACATGCCCTTTACGGGTTTTAATTTGACTAAAGGGGAGAGTGTGCCAGCACTTTTCCCTTTTTTCTAGTGCATTTACATTACATTTTTTGTCATTAATAATACCTAATTCACTTTTTGAGATATTTCTACATGGTCTTCTTTTATTGAGTACTCGATAGGAGCGGTTATTGAGAGTAGTTGAAGCATCTCTCGTAAACTCTCTGTCTTTATTGTTAAAGTATAATTTTCTCCATGGAATAGTTCCCGATCAAGCTTGATATTCACGCCGTACCAACGCTCCATTTTTTTTACAACTTCATAAAAAGTTGCGTTGTCAAATCTTAAAATTTGCTCTTTCCAGGATGTATAAAGCTTTGTATCGACATTACTAGTAACCATCTCTCCAGTTTGTATATTTAAGCGGTTTTGCTCTCCCGGTTGTAAAGTTGCTTTTTGTTTGTCTTGTGCGCTGGTAATCTGAACCTCGCCTTCTTCAAGCGTAGTTATTACTTCGTTGTCTTTTGGGTAAGCGCAAACGTCAAACTTTGTGCCGAGTACCTGAATTTTTGCATGCTCAGTCTCAACGGTGAATGGATGGTCTTTATCTTTTTCTACTTCAAAATACCCTTCGCCTGAAAGAATCACGTTCCTTTCCTTCGTGAAGTTGGTGGAATATTTCATCTGTGAACCTCCATTTAAATAACCGATACTCCCATCTGGAAGAGAAAAATGCACTCTTGAACCCCTCGGGGCTTCAATCTGTGCATAGGTATGTGCTTGGGTATAGTTTTGAACAACCAAGTAGAGACTCGCTATAAACAAGGGAATTAACAGCATTGCCGCAGCTCGATAATACGTCTGTAGGAATTTGGTTTTGGTAGAAGTTTGATTCGATTTGGAATTGATGTAGAAATGGACACTGTTAAGTACGTGTCGTAAATCTATCTTTGAAGATGAAGATTTCTCCCAGTGTTCTTTGGCGATGTTTTTAAGATTATCCTCATTCTCTGAATCGAGATAGGAGTCTAACACGAATTCTTCATCCAGACTATTTGAAGCGCGGACATATTCGTTAATTCGTTTTTTTAGTGAGTCGGACATTGTGTTGTATAAAAGAATGTATACAAGGAATATCCTTAATGAGCGATTTGCACCTAAGCAAAATACGAAAAAAATACTACTGGATAAACAGTGAAAAGAAAAGAGCTGCTGTAAGGTGCTCGCTTCCAATATTGTTGCGGAGAAATCTCAATGCCAGATTTAAGTGGTTTTCAACCGTACTTTTACTAATATTTAATTCTTCGGATATGTCTGAATTGCTTTTTCCCTCAAAGCGACTTTTGATAAAAACGGCTCTCCGTTTTTCCGGCATTTTTTCAACAAGAGTGTCCACGAAGTTTCTGAGTGAGGGGTAATTGACATCATCTTCCATAAAACTCGTTTTTGTAGCGGAAGTATAATCCATATATCTGTTGATGATAGCCTTTGAACGAAAATGTTTCTTGATATAGTTGAAGGCAATTGTAAAAAGGTAAGCTTTGAAATCATGATGCTCCTTGATCAGTTTTCTATTATCCCAAAGCTTACAGAAAATATCCTGAACCAGCTCTTCCGAATCCTCTCTCGATTTCAGGTAGCCCAAAGAAAAATGATACAGTTTTGAACTGTATAAATTAAAAAGCTTATTAAAGGCTTCAATATCACCTTTATTCAATTGCCGTATAAGAAATTTATCCTCAATATATTTATCCACTTCAAATGCTTACGGAATGGTACAGGACAAAAATAGAAATACAAAAATTAAAGTTCGAATTTTGAAAGAAGAATTTTTTCTGAGAGTGTATGAATGTCAAAAGTATTATTTTCATCGTT
>NZ_JBSQYS010000038.1:0-46543 GCF_055140945.1 Sunxiuqinia sp. | reverse complement strand
TTTCTACTTATCCGATGATTGGAAATTATGGCGTTCCAAAGAACATGCAAAACGATGGAATCCATGCACACTATGAATCACACAAAGTGCATATCAGTGGATTAATCATTTCAGATTATTCTTCAGAATATAGCCACTGGAATGCCGATAAAAGCTTGGGCGACTGGTTGAAAGAATCAAAGGTTCCCGGACTTTACGGTATTGACACACGCGCTTTAACGAAGATTTTACGTGTGAAAGGCTCCATGTTAGGAAAAATTGAGTTCGAAGACGAACCGATTGACTTTTACGATCCGAATAAAGAAAACCTGGTTGCTGTTGCCAGCACAAAAACAAAGGAAGTATACGGAAACGGGGAATACAAAGTCGCGCTGATCGACTGTGGTGTGAAAAACAACATCATCCGCTGTTTGCTCGAACGAAATACCACCGTCATTCGCGTGCCTTGGGATTACGACCTGTCAGATGAAGAATTCGATGGCGTATTCATTTCCAATGGACCCGGTGATCCTGCTCGTTGCGACGAAACAGTTAAAAACATAAAAAAGGTAATGGACGACGAAAAGCCCATTATGGGAATTTGCCTGGGAAATCAACTTCTTGCTCGTGCCGCAGGAGCTGAAACCTACAAGTTAAAATTCGGACATCGCAGCCACAATCAACCGGTTTTACTAAATGGTACTGATCGTTGTTTTATTACATCGCAAAATCACGGGTACGTCATTGACCCTAAAACACTTTCTGCTGACTGGGAGGTTCTTTTTACGAATGTAAACGACAACACCAACGAAGGAATCAAGCACAAAACCAAACCTTTCTTCTCAACCCAATTTCATCCGGAAGCATCGAGCGGACCGGTTGATACGGAGTATTTGTTTGATGAGTTTATCCAGAATATTGTTGAATTTAAGCAGAAAGCCTAATTAAATAACACAGCTTAAAATGAGTAACCAGATAAATAAAAGAATAAAAAAAGCAATCGTCCTTGGGTCAGGAGCATTGAAAATTGGTGAAGCCGGTGAGTTTGACTATTCCGGATCACAAGCACTGAAAGCCCTAAAAGAAGAAGGTGTTGAAACAGTACTGATCAACCCGAATATTGCGACCATCCAAACATCGCAGGAGATTGCTGACAAAATATACTTTCTACCTGTAACCGCTTTCTTTGTTGAGCAGGTAATTAAGAAAGAAAATCCTGATGGTATCCTTCTGGCCTTTGGTGGTCAAACTGCACTAAACTGTGGTGTTGATTTATTTCGGAATGGAATTCTTGAAAAATACAATCTGGAAGTTGTTGGAACTCCCGTTCAATCGATTATTGATACGGAAGACCGCCAGATTTTTGCAGGGAAGCTTGGTGAGATTGAAGTAAAAACACCACGAAGCTTGGCTTGCGTCAACATGACTGAAACCATGGAAGCCGCCAGGAAATTGGGTTATCCAATTATCATTCGGGCTGCCTATACGCTTGGAGGACTTGGAAGTGGTTTTTGCAAAAATGATCAAGAGCTGAAGGAACTCGCATCAAGCGCATTTTCGTACTCTCCACAAATCCTGGTTGAAGAATCATTAAAAGGATGGAAAGAAGTAGAATATGAGGTTGTTCGCGACCAATACGACAACTGTATTACCGTTTGTAACATGGAAAACTTTGACCCGCTGGGAATTCACACCGGGGAAAGTATTGTTGTTGCTCCATCACAAACCATGTCGAATCGAGAGTATCACAAGCTACGTGCGATCTCAATCAAAATTATTCGCCACATCGGTGTCATTGGAGAATGTAATGTTCAGTTCGCGCTCGATCCATTCTCCGAAGATTATCGCGTCATTGAAGTCAATGCCCGCTTATCTCGGTCTTCTGCATTGGCATCGAAAGCCACCGGATATCCACTGGCCTTTGTTGCAGCAAAGTTGGGACTGGGTTACGGCTTGCACGAACTAAGTAACTCTGTTACCAAAGTTACAACCGCCTGCTTTGAACCTGCACTGGATTATGTGGTTTGTAAAATACCGCGTTGGGATTTGACCAAGTTTAGTGGTGTTTCAAAACAAATCGGTAGCTCCATGAAATCGGTTGGCGAGATCATGGCTATTGGACGAAGCTTTGAGGAAGCCATTCAGAAAGGAATTCGGATGGTTGGAATCGGCATGCATGGGTTTGTTGCGAACAACGAAGAAATTACAATAGAAGCAATTGACGAGGAACTGACACGTCCGACTGACCGTCGTATATTCGCTATTGCAGCCGCGTTTGCAAAAGGCTACTCGATTGAAGATATCTACCAGAAGACGAAAATTGACCGTTGGTTTTTGCAAAAACTGTATAAAATACATCGGCTAAAAGAAGAACTTAAAGAACCACAAAGCTTAAAAGAGCTAAGCGACGAATTGTTGCTTTCAGCTAAACAAGCAGGTTTTTCAGATTTTCAAATAGCACGTTTGGTTTTAGAAGCTCCAAACAGCGAGATGAATGCGAGACTGGTGGAAGTTCGCGAACACCGGAAAGCAAGAAACATCAAGCCGGTTGTCAAACAAATTGACACGCTGGCCGGTGAATATCCTGCGCAAACCAACTACCTGTACATGACCTACAATGGAACCGAACACGATATCGAGTTCCCAAAAGATAATAAATCGGTCATTGTGCTTGGCTCCGGAGCTTACCGCATTGGTAGTTCTGTTGAGTTCGACTGGTGTTCGGTAAATGCCATTAACACCATTCGCAAAGAAGGTTATCGTTCGATCATGATCAACTACAATCCGGAAACAGTAAGTACGGATTATGACACCTGCGACCGTCTGTTTTTTGATGAGTTAACCTTCGAACGTGTGATGGATGTGATCGACCTGGAAAACCCGAAAGGAGTTATTCTTTCGGTAGGCGGACAAATACCAAACAATCTGGCGATGAAACTGGCCGGACAGGATGTCCCAATTTTAGGGACTTCAGCAAAAATGATTGACAATGCAGAAGACCGTAAAAAGTTCAGCTCGCTGTTGGATGAGCTAGGCGTTGACCAGCCACGATGGAACGAACTAACGAGCATTGATGATATTTACAAATTTGTTGAAGAAGTCGGGTATCCGCTACTCATTCGTCCTTCATACGTGCTTTCAGGAGCTGCAATGAATGTTGTTTCAAACGAGGAACAACTGGAACATTTCTTACAACTTGCGGCTGATGTTTCTAAAGAGCACCCGGTCGTTGTTTCAGAGTTCATTGAGCTTGCCAAGGAAATCGAGATCGATGCTGTTGCCGACAAAGGAGAAATGGTCGCTTACGCGATCTCGGAACACGTTGAGTTTGCCGGAGTTCACTCGGGTGATGCCACTATTGTTTTCCCACCACAAAAATTATACGTAGAGACAATTCGTCGTATTAAACGAATCTCGCGCGAAATTGCTAAAGCGCTTGAAATCTCAGGTCCTTTTAACATGCAATTCCTGGCAAAAGACAACGACATTAAAGTGATCGAATGTAACCTTCGTGCTTCACGGAGTTTCCCATTCGTATCAAAGGTTATGAAGTTTAACTTGATTGAACTAGCCACACAGGTAATGCTTGGAGTTCCCTATCAGACACCAGACAAATCATTGTTTGAACTTGATTACGTTGGGGTAAAAGCGCCACAATTTTCGTTTGCCCGCTTACTGAATGCCGATCCTGTGCTGGGAGTTGACATGTCGTCGACCGGAGAGGTAGCATGTATTGGTGAGAATTTCTACGAAGCAATTTTAAAATCAATGCTTTCGGTTGGATATAATTTCCCAAAGAAGAACGTCTTAATTTCGTCCGGACCTGCGCGCTCGAAACTGGAAATGCTGAACAGCGCGCGCTTGTTGGTGAAAAAAGGGTACAATGTTTTTGCAACAGAAGGAACACATCGCTTCCTACGTGAAAATAAAGTAGAATCGACCATGCTGCACTGGCCGGACGAAGAGGATCAACACCCGAATACCGTTGAATATCTTCGTGAAAAGAAAATTGACCTTGTCGTTAATATTCCGAAGAATTACTCGAAACGAGAACTGAGCAACGGTTACAAAATACGTCGTAATTCTATCGACTACAACGTACCACTAATTACCAATGCTCGCGTGGCAAGTGCATTTATTCATGCCTTCTGCAATCAAACACTAGAAGACATCACCATCAAACATTGGGGTGAATACTAGAAAGATTTACAAATCTAGAATATAAAACAAAGCCGGCTCAAAAAATTTGAGCCGGCTTTGTTTGTTTTAAAATAGTCTAATTCAATCTCCTAATTGACTAAGTTTGGAATACACTTTAAAGTAAAACACCGTATTTCAATCTGATTTCTGAGATAACAACGGTTTGGAAACGATGGTGGTCAATTGTTTTCTGCTCGATCCAAACTCACAGAAATCGAACGAATTCATAGCGCATCATTTTACGGATCGCAATTTCAGGTTAATTAGCCCGGGGCAACTCAACAAAGAATGAGGAGCCTTCGCCCTTTTCACTTTTCGCCCATATCTTTCCATCGTGTTTTTCGATAAATTCTTTGCACACAATCAATCCCAAACCACTTCCTTTTTCATTATCGGTGCCGAAGGTTGATTCGTGACTTTGCATACTGAATAAACCGTCCAGTTTTTCCTGAGCTATTCCAATGCCATTATCCTTTATTTCAGTTGGGAAAACGGTCCCATCCTTTTTGACATTCTCACGCTCCAAATAAACATCTCCTGTAGCCATTTCATCCGGAATAATCGCTGGAATAAGCTCTCTGAATTCAGAGGAAACCAGATCTCGAAGCGACAACTTCAACATTTCCTCCTTCGTGTAGCCAAACATCCTATGACCTTGGGTATTACATTCTAAAATATTTCCACGCTCATCTTCGATGTAAATTCCATCCAGAGATTGATTAATCAGTGTTTGGTATTTTTTTTCACTTTCTTTAAGCGCAGTTGTCTTTTTCGTATTTCTGTCTAACAAATAGCCAATCAGACCTCCGGTTATTCCACCGAGGCAAAGAATAAGCAAAATACCATCCCAAGAGACAGAACTAACTTTCAGGACAAATTCCCTAAAAATCATTAACAGCATTAAAATTATCCCCCCAAGCAAGAAACCAACGATGACCTTACTAATCGAACGCACAAATCCGGATCTCATAAACGATAAATTTGAATAGACCTTCCCAAGCCTAATGATCAAAAACAAAAATCACATTACTATTTTCGTCGATTTCCAAGTTATAGAAAAATCTGCTTAAAAATTTCAGTGAAAAAATATTACACAACACGATGCTAAAAGCTTCAAATACACCTAAAAACTGAAGAAAAAGCACAATAAAAATCCCAGTCAAAACTAATGACCGGGATTACGATATTGAGTGACAAATATCCTTAGTCCAATTTGTGAATAACTAATCCGGAGCGCAACTTTGGTTCGAACCAAGTTGTTTTTGGCGGCATGATGTTTCCACTATCTGCAATGTCAATCAACTGTTGCATTGAAACCGGGAAAAGCGCAAAGGCAACTTTCATCTCGCCACGATCCACCCGTTTCTTAAGCTCTTCCAATCCGCGAATTCCACCAACAAAATCAATTCGTTTTGAAGTCCGCAGATCCTGAATATCCAAAATTGGTTCCAACACTTGACTCGACAAAATCGTTACATCCAGCACCCCGATTGGATCATTATCATCATAAGTTCCTTCTCTAGCAGTCAGTTTATACCAATCGCCGGCAAGGTACATGCTCATTTCGTGCAACTTAGTTGGCTTGTATATTTCCGAACCTATTTTCTCAACTTCAAAGCCCGCACTTAATTTCTCAACAAGTTGTTCTTTGCTGAGGCCATTTAAGTCTTTAACAACCCGGTTATAGTCAATAATCGCCAGTTGGTCATCAGGGAAATGAACAGCCATAAAATAATTGTACGACTCATCGCCTGTATGATTTGGATTTTGAGCTTTCTTTTCCAAGCCAATGCGGGCAGCGGCAGCAGTTCGATGATGTCCGTCAGCAACGTAAGTCGCGGCTACCTTGGTTGCAAACAACTCCTCAATTTGTTGATTTACGCCATTCTCATTAATTGTCCAAAATTGATGACCAAAACCATCTTCGGCAACAAAACTGTACTCCGGATTTTTATTTTTCACAATAGAAGCCACAATTTTATCAATTTCAGGCACGGCTTTGTATGAGAAAAATACCGGCTCGATATTAGCATTTAAATAACGCGTCAAAATCATGCGGTCTTCCTCTTTATCCGGCCGGGTGAGCTCATGCTTTTTTATCACTCCATCGTGATAGTCGTTGCAAGCAGCAGCACCGACAATGCCATATTGCGTGCGCCCGTCCATGGTTTGCGCATAAATATAGTACTTGTCGTTCTCATCTTGTTTCAGCCAACCTTTGTCCTGAAATTTTTTAAAATTTTCAACCGACTTATTGTATACTTCTTCCGAGTGAACATCAGTTCCTTCAGGGCAGTCAATTTCGGCACGGGTGATGTGCAACAGCGAATTCTCCTTACCCTCTGCCATGCGTGTTGCCTCTTCCGAGTTCATCACATCATAAGGCAGACAGGCTAAATCTTCAGCAATCTCCCGAGGTGGTCTTAGTCCTTTAAACGGTTTTATCGTAGCCATTTTTTCAAATTTTCAAGTTTATTTTGACGGATATCAAATCGTAACGAAAATACAATTGATATTTCAAATACACACAAAATGAGTGTAAAAGTCTGTTTTTTATTCCGGTTTTGAAATCGATTGTTGCTACTTGTTGACCTGAAAGGTCCGATCATTGTTTTCGAAAAACCCAACGATTTGTTCTGCAGCTGCAACTCCTGCATTTATATTTGCTTCTGATGTTTGTGCTCCAATCTTTTTAGGGCTGAAAAAATATCGTCCGCTGAATTCACTTTGAAAATGATCCACACAATCCGGAGCAATATCCGACAAGTATTTCACATCTTTTCGTTCAGCCATAAATTCACAAAGCTGTTCCTCATGAATTACTTCTTTACGGGCCGTATTAACGATTAAGGCATCTTTTTTGAGATGCTTTAAAATTGGCATGCTTACCGACTTGATGTGTTCTCCACGTGCCGGCACATGAATCGAAATAACATCAGAAACCGCATAAAGCTCTTCCAGCGATTTGGTAACCTCCAATCCTTCAGAAGAGGCCTGAGCCTTACTGAATCGGGTAAAAACCTTTACATTCATCCCAAATCCTCGGGCAATTCGGTGTACATTGCGGGCAACATATCCATAACCATGCAAACCAAGGGTTCGTCCGCGTAATTCTCCACCTGAAGTTCCATCGAAAAAATTACGCACCCCATAAATGGCCAACCCAATCGCCAATTCAGCAACGGCATTAGAATTTTGCCCGGGCGTGTTCATCACACAAACATCCTTTTTTTTGGCGTAAGCTGAATCAACATTGTCGTAGCCTGCTCCTGCCCGAACAATTAATTGAAGCTCTTCTGCCGCGTCAAGCACTTCCCGGTCAATTTTATCACTGCGAACAATTAAAGCATGGGTGCTTTTGACAGCTTCAAGCAATTCTTGTTTTTGCTGATACTTTTCAAGGAGTTGAACCTGGTAGCCCGTCTTCTCGAAAACTTCACTCATTTGAGCAACCGCAGCCGGCGCAAACGGTTTCTCGGTTGCAATTAATACGTTTGTCATTTTATTCAATTTTTAAGGTTAAAATAAAATGTCATTGCAAGCCAAATCGAAGTAACTCAACAGTTACTTTAGCCGTTCCTCATGCTTTAATGACTTCAAAAAAACAAAAGGTGGAAATCAATCCACCTTGCTATATAAAAGAACTTATTTTACATGTGTTTTTTCGAACTCCTGCATGCAATCGATCAATGCCTGAATACTCTCTTTGGGCATGGCATTGTAGATTGATGCTCGGAAACCACCAACAGATCGGTGACCTTTAATGGCCGACATTCCTTTTGCTGTAGCAAATTCCAGGAAGTCTTTTTCCAACTCCAGGTAACCGTCATTCATAATAAAGCAAACATTCATCAACGAACGATCTTCCTTATTCAATACGGTTCCTTTAAATACCGGATTGCGATCAATTTCGTCATAAAGCAAAGCTGCTTTTTCTTCGTTGATTTTTTCCATTGCAGCAACTCCTCCTTTTTCTTTCAACCACTTCAAGGTTTGCAAGGCAGCATAAATTGGCGTTACAGGAGGTGTATTAAACATGGAACCACCATCAATATGAGTTTGGTAGTTCAGCATGGTGGGAATGGGACGATCGACTTTTCCTAGGATGTCGTTTCGAACAATTACAAAAGCTAATCCTGCCGGAGCCAGGTTTTTCTGCGCTCCTCCGTAAATAATTCCATATTTTGAAATATCGATCTGACGAGAGAAAATATCAGAAGACATATCGCAAACAACCGGAATATCCAGGTCAAAGTCTTTACGAATTTGAGTTCCGTAAATGGTGTTGTTCGATGTAAAATGGAAATAATCGGCATCAGCCGGAATTTCAAATCCTTTTGGAATGTAATTGTAAACGGTATCTTTCGAAGAAGCAACTTCAACAACCTCTCCAAAGAATCTTCCTTCTTTGATTGCTTTTGACGACCACGAACCAGTATTTAGGTAGGCAGCTTTAGTTTTCATCAGGTTGTAAGGCACCATGCAGAATTGCAGGGAAGCGCCACCGCCAAGGAATAATACCGAATAATTATCAGGAATATTCAGTAGTTCGCGAAACAACGCTTGTGTTTCTTCCATTACAGCGACAAATTCTTTTCCGCGATGTGATACTTCCATCACAGAAAGACCGGTTCCTGCAAAATCTTTAATGGCTTCAGCAGTTTTCTCAATCGTAACTTGTGGTAAAATTGAAGGTCCAGCTGAAAAATTATGCTTCTTCATGTTGGTATAATTTTTTAAGGGTTAAAATTATTTCTATGTAATATGTGTTATTCATTCAAATTAACTGAAAATTACCTTTTTGATCTGTGAGAAATATCAGTCAAAAAGAAAACAGGCGCAAGTTATAAAACATTAATTTACAACAGGCTGTCTTCATGGTAGAAATCATCAAAAAGTTGACTACTTTTTATTTGTTCCGTTCGCTTTCGAAAGCAAACGGCCATCAGAATAATAAGGGATTAAATCAGTAAAATCCAACTGATGGCAAAACTCAATGCAGTCATCCAGACCTTTACTGGCCAAACGTCCTTTTTGAGCTGCTTTCAAACTATATTGGTTTAAATCGCATTTCGCTATCGACCATAAATCGGAGGAAGCTGTTACCGCATCACAAATACTTTCATATTTCCCTGAAGCCAGCAAACGCTCGGCCAAAGCTCCCGCACAAACCGTATCCTCCAGGCTAAAACGATCTTTCCACGATGCACAAAAAAGAAGTACCGGCGCATCTTGTTCAATTAAATACCCGGCAAGCGCTGACAGGTTAAGAAACGAGCCAATAAGCACCTCTTTGGAATGACTGGCCATATGAATGCAACGCGTGCCATTTGTGGTTGAGTAAACAATGTCTTTATCCTTAACTTTATCTCCACTAAAATTGAATGGCGAATTCCCGAAGTCGGCAAAGTCGAGCACGTAGCCATCACGCTCCGAAGCAACCGTGTACCCTTCTTCTTTTTTTTGTCGGGCTTCTTCAACCGTAGCAACCGGAATAATTTGCCGGACACCATTCGCAAAAGCTGTGCAAATTGAGGATGTTGCACGCAGTACATCAATTACCACCACGATATTTTCGTTGTTGGCATGTTTATCGTAAATAGCCGGTGTTAAACAAACCTCCAACTGACGTTTTTTCTTATTCATAAATGTCGGTAAACTTTCGAGCAGCAAAGATAAGCCTCTATTCAGAAATACTTCGATTATTTTGCACGATTTGTGCAATTGTTAAGCTTTTGTAATTACGGTATTCAAATGAATTGTTCTCGGTGAGTCATTGAACCTGTTTTCAACCAATCAGAATCTCGTTCGGTTAATAAAAAATGTATGCAGAACACTCAACGAAGCACGCAGAATAATGGAACATTAATCCTTCAATGGTTTACGATGAGAAGCAAAAAAAAGCCTGCTGATATCAGCAGGCTTTCCAGATTAGAAAAGTTGTAAGTCAACCCCCTTAAAGAAGACTCACGAAAGGTACTTTTACTACCTTTGCTTTCAATAGTCTATTTCTAATTTTCACATAGATTTCTGTTCCAAATGCGGAATATTCTTTATCCAAATATCCCATTCCAATGCCTTTATTCAGCATCGGCGATTGTGTACCTGAAGTCACTTTACCGATAACATGCCCATCCTTGTCAGCCAATTCGTAATCGTGACGAGGAATACCGCGATCAATCATTTCAAATCCTCGAAGCTTACGAGTCACGCCTTCGCTTTTTTGCACCAACAACAAGTCCTTGTCAATGAAATCATTGTTATCATTAAACTTAGTAATCCATCCAAGTCCGGCCTCAATCGGTGACGTTGTATCATCAATATCGTTTCCATAAAGACAAAAGCCCATTTCCAGACGTAAGGTATCACGAGCTCCTAAACCAATTGGTTTAATGTCAAACTCTTCCCCCGCTTCAAAAATGGCTTTGTAAATCTTTTCAGCATGTTCATTTCTGAAATACAACTCAAAACCACCCGATCCGGTGTAGCCTGTTGCTGAAATAATGACGTCATCAACTCCTGCAAACTGACCGGTTACAAAGGTGTAATATGGTATTTCATTCAGATTTACTTTGGTGAGCTTTTGCAGTGTTGTGGTGGCTTTTGGCCCTTGTATTGCCAATTGACTTATTTCGTCTGATGCATTTTCAAGCTCGGCTCCAACACTATTTTGCGAAACCACCCATCTCCAATCCTTCTCAATATTCGACGCATTTACAACAAGCATGTATTTTTCAGGCTCGTAATAATAGACCAACAAATCGTCGACAATACCGCCTTTGCCATTCGGGAAACAGGTGTATTGTGCCTGTCCTATGCTAAGTTTAGAAACATCGTTGGTTGTAAGCTTTTGCACTAACTTTGCAGCATTCGATCCTTTCACCCAAAATTCGCCCATATGCGAAACATCGAAAACACCCACACCATTTCGTACGGTAAGGTGTTCGTCTTTTATACCACTAAACTCGACTGGCATTTCAAAACCAGCAAAATCTACCATCTTGCCTCCGGCATCTTTATGCAGCTGATTAAAGGAAGTTTTCTTCATCAATTTCAAATTAAGCTAGCAAAAGTAACGTTTAAAAGAACCTTTTTCCATGAATAATATCAGAATTTTTGAACCATTTTGCAATTTTTTCAACTTTGAAAATATCACGTTTCTCAATAGAATCATCTGCCAGGCTGATTTTGCACACGGGCATCCTTCAAAATAAAATAGACCAGAATCAAAATATCCCGTCCGCACTCCCGTTGGCATTATAAAAGTTTTTTAACTACTTTTGAATGATAAAATTTATCAACAAACGAATGGCTGAACAAAAGTATACTGACCTAAACTACCTGAAAGAAATTACAGGTGGCGAAGACGAAATTCTAAAGGAGTTTATCAACATGTTTTTTGATCAAATTCCTGAGTTTAAAGATGGATTGCACGAGCATCTGAAAAATAAACGATACAAAGAATTAGGAGAATTAGCACACAAAGCGAAATCGTCGGTTATGACTTTTGGCATGGACAATTTAGGCCACCAACTGAAAGAACTCCAGTTAAAAACTCAGGAGCTTGCTGATATTGATACTTACCCGGCCTACGTTCAAGAGTTTGATACTGTCGTTGCACAAGCAGAAAAAGAGCTACAGGAAGTTTTGGATTCACTAAAATAGAAAAGGGTACTTATCATACCCCTTTCACTTGACTATAATCGGTTGCTTTTTATAGGTATTGTATGGACTCGCATTTCATCATCCTGCGCAAGAACTTTCACATGCCCGTTTCATTTATCTACTTACAAATTTTAATTCATCGTTTTCGAGAACTACTTGAATCGTTTGCTCAAGATTAACATCGCCGGCAAGTATCTTTTTCGACAGTTCATTCAATACATGCTTTTGCAATAGGCGGGTAACAGGACGAGCGCCATATTGAGGATCGTATCCAATAGCTGCTAACCAATCAACTGCTTCATCACTAATTTCAATCTTCAGATCCTGATTACTCATTCGTTTCACAATTCGGTTGAACTGGATTCGAACAATTTGTTTGATGTCTTCTCGTGACAATGGCGTGAACATGATTGTTTCATCAATCCGATTCAGAAACTCAGGTCGAATTGTTTTTCTCAACAAATTGAAAACTGCCTTTTGAGTTTCTTCATAAACCTCACCCTCATTGCCTTCTTTCATTCGCTCAAAACCTTCCTGTATAATTTGAGATCCAAGGTTTGAGGTCATGATGATAATGGTGTTTTTGAAATTAACGAGTCGCCCTTTATTATCAGTCAACCGACCATCATCCAGTACTTGCAACAAGACGTTAAACACATCCGGATGTGCTTTTTCAATCTCATCAAACAAGACAACCGAATAGGGTTTCCGGCGAACAGCTTCACTTAACTGTCCACCTTCATCGTACCCAATATATCCGGGAGGCGACCCAATCAATCGGGTTACCGAGAATTTTTCCTGGTATTCCGACATGTCAATGCGGGTAACCATATTCTCATCATCAAACAGGTACTCGGCCAATGCCTTTGCCAATTCGGTTTTACCAACACCTGTTGTGCCTAAAAAGATAAACGAACCAATCGGTCTCTTTTCATCCTGTAAGCCTGCTCGACTACGCCGCACCGCATCAGCCACCGCATGAATGGCTTCTTTTTGACCAACAACACGGTTGTGTAATTCATCCTCCAGGAGAAGTAACTTTTCACGTTCACTTTGCATCATTCTGGAAACAGGAATTCCCGTCCAGCGAGCAACGACGTCTGCAATATCTTCGGCATCTACTTCTTCCTTGATTAAAGAATCTCCCTGAACTTCGTGCAATTCTTGCTCCAACCGGATGATTTGCTCTTCAGCTTCTTTGATTTTGCCATACCGAAATTCAGCCACTTTGCCATAATCTCCTGATCGTTCGGCTTGTTCTGCCTCAAACTTAAAGCTTTCGATATTGGTTTTATTTTGCTGAATTTGGTCAATCAACGATTTTTCCATTTCCCACTGTGCGCGATACCTCGACTGCTCCTCTTTCAGGTTGGCAATCTCTTCGCCAAGCAAAGCCAGCTTACTTTCATCTTTTTCTCGCTTAATGGCTTCCCGCTCGATCTCTAACTGCTTCATACGTCGCTCGATTTCATCCAGCTCCTCAGGCACCGAATCCATCTCCAATCGTAACTTGGCGGCAGCCTCATCCATCAAATCAATGGCTTTGTCGGGCAAGAAGCGATCAGAAATATATCGCTGGGACAGCTCCACTGCCGCAATAATTGCATTATCCAAAATGCGAACCTTGTGGTGACCTTCGTAGCGTTCTTTCAGTCCACGTAAAATCGATATCGCACTCAAAGCATCCGGCTCGTTCACCATCACAATCTGAAAACGACGTTCCAATGCCTTATCCTTTTCAAAGTACTTTTGATATTCATTTAATGTGGTGGCTCCAATCGAACGTAGTTCGCCACGGGCTAATGCAGGCTTTAGAATATTGGCAGCATCCATAGCCCCCTCTCCCTTTCCTGCGCCCACCAATGTGTGAATTTCGTCAATAAACAGAATAATTTCACCATCCGATTTCACCACTTCATTGACCACCGCCTTCAAGCGCTCTTCAAACTCACCTTTGTATTTGGCTCCGGCAACAAGCGCTCCCATATCTAAAGAAAACAACTGCTTTGACTTCAGGTTTTCGGGCACATCTCCACGCACAATTCGATGAGCCAAACCTTCGGCAATGGCCGTTTTACCTGTTCCGGGTTCACCAATCAAAACCGGGTTATTTTTTGTTCTACGGGAGAGAATCTGCAAAATTCTGCGAATTTCATCATCGCGACCAATGACAGGATCAAGTTTCCCGCTTCGGGCTCTCTCATTCAGGTTAACTGCAAAACGGTTCAACGAATTAAACTGATCTTCAGCTGTCTGGCTTTGCACTTTCGCCCCTTTACGTAATTCTTCGACGGCCGCGTTTAGCTCTTTTTTTCCTACTCCGTTGTCCTTTAGCAAAGAAGAAATCGTATCTCCAGTCTCCAGTAATGACATTAAAATATGCTCAACCGAGACAAAATCATCTCCCATTTTTTTGGAAATATCAATTGACTTCTGCAATGCTTTGTTGGTATTACCCGAAAGGTATTGTTCTCCCCCAGTTACTTTAGGATACGATTGGATAATTTGCTCCAGTGCTTGCTGGAAAATGCCCGTATTTACTCCTAGTTTTTTTAATAGAAAACCGGTTACATTTTCAGCCGCATGTAATAAGCCTTTCAAAACATGACCGTTTTCAACGGCCTGCTGATTATTAGCTTGCGCAACTTCAAACGCATGCTGCAATGCCTCCTGCGATTTAATTGTAAAGTTGTTAAAATTCATGGTTTCCTCCTTTATTCATTTCTACCCGCTGCACTTCAAAAAGTTAGCCACAAACTACTAGTTATAGAAATACGGACATTTTGTCTTTTAAAATTATGAAAAGCAGAGGAATTTTCAGGAAGAGTTCTAAAAGGATGGAATTTTTGACAGTTGGTAGAAATAATAAAAGGATGGTTGCAACCATCCTTTTATACTAACTTAACCAAACCTATCTATGAAAAAAAAATTACTTGTCTATTTCCTTAAATCTTACAATACAAATGTACGTCAGATTATAGTTAAGAACACTCAAACAACGTTAATAAATGTTAAGGATTATCAGGTTCAAATATTCGTACTTAAATAGCTTTTGAAAGAGCCAATCCCGAATTAAACGAACAATTAAGAAGTCTTTGAGATGCCGGAAAGTTACCATTTAACTAAAAGTGGCTATATAACACGCTAATTGATTGGTTTTTTAGAATTCATTTTTTCAATTTTATAACGTTCTAAAAGAGAACAGACTTAAACTGATTTTTTATTACTAATCTACAAAAAACGCTTTATGACAAAGTATGTTTATACGTTCGGTAACGGTAAAGCAGAAGGCAAAGCCGATATGAAAAACCTCCTTGGAGGTAAAGGAGCTAACCTGGCAGAAATGAACCTGATTGGTGTGCCAGTTCCCCCTGGATTTACGATTACAACCGAAGTTTGTACCCTCTATACGCAACAGGGACACCACGCAGCTGTTTCATCCATAAAAGATGAAGTTGAAGAAGCGGTAGCCCTTATTGAAGAATTAACCAACACAAAATTTGGAGACAAAGATAATCCATGTCTTGTTTCCGTGCGTTCCGGCGCTAGGGTATCTATGCCCGGCATGATGGACACCGTTCTAAATCTTGGATTGAACGATTTAGCAGTGCAGGGAATTGCCAAAAAATCGGGAAACGAACGTTTTGCATGGGATTCGTATCGTCGTTTTGTACAAATGTATGGCGACGTTGTTTTAGGACTGAAACCTGAAAGCAAGGAAGATATTGATCCTTTCGAGGAAATCATGGAAAGCCTGAAAGAAGAAAAAGGCATTGAGTTGGATACCGACTTTACAACTGACGACTTAAAGGTGCTGGTTACCCGCTTTAAAGACGCTGTACTAAAAGTAACCGGGAAAAGTTTCCCGGACGACCCATGGCAACAACTATGGGGAGCGATATCGGCTGTTTTCGATAGTTGGATGAATGAACGTGCTATTTATTATCGCAAGATCAACAATATTCCGGTTGAATGGGGAACAGCAGTTAACGTGCAAGCGATGGTTTATGGAAACATGGGCGACACATCAGCAACAGGAGTTGCTTTTACCCGCGATGCCGGAACAGGAGAAGATATTTTCAATGGTGAATACCTGATTAATGCGCAAGGGGAAGATGTTGTTGCCGGCACCCGAACTCCGCAACAGATTACCCTGGAAGGCAGTAAGCGCTGGGCCGAACTGGCCGAAGTTAGTGAGGAAATGCGTAAAGACGAATTTCCTTCTCTGGAAGAAACCATGCCTGCTATTTATAAAGAATTGATGGAAACTCAGGAAAAACTGGAAAACCACTACAAGGATATGCAGGATTTGGAGTTTACCATCCAGGATGGCAAGCTGTGGCTTCTACAAACCCGAAACGGAAAACGAACCGGAGCAGCGATGGTTAAAATTGCTGTTGACATGCTGGAGCAAGGTATGATTGATAACAAAACCGCGTTATTAAGAATAGAACCTAACAAGCTGGACGAATTACTCCACCCTATTTTTGATACCGATGCACTCGAGAGCGCAAAAATTGTTGCCAAAGGGCTACCAGCATCTCCCGGAGCTGCAACAGGTCAAGTGGTATTCTTTGCCGACGAAGCTGACAAGTACGAAAATTCAATTCTTGTACGAATTGAAACTTCTCCCGAAGATTTGGAAGGAATGAATATTGCCCGTGGTATTTTAACCGCCAGAGGAGGAATGACCTCGCACGCCGCAGTAGTTGCACGCGGCATGGGTAAATGCTGCGTTTCCGGTGCAGGGGCCATTAAAATTAACTACAAAACAAGAGTAATGACCGTTGCCGGAAAAGAAATCAAGGAAGGCGACTGGATTTCACTGAATGGTACGACTGGCCAAGTTCTTGAAGGCAAAGTAAAAACAAAGAATCCTGATCTTGGAGGTGACTTTGCCAAAATAATGGATTTGTCTGATCAATTTGCTCGAATGACAGTTCGCACCAATGCTGATACGCCAAATGATGCAAAGGTTGCTCGCAAGTTTGGAGCCCAGGGAATTGGACTCTGCCGAACAGAACACATGTTCTTCGAAGGTCATCGAATTAAAGCAATGCGCGAAATGATATTGTCATCAACTCTGGAAGGGCGAGAAAAAGCACTCGCGAAACTACTCCCATACCAGCGAGAAGATTTTGAAGGTATATTTGAAGCGATGGAAGGCTATGGAGTTACTGTTCGGTTATTGGACCCACCATTGCATGAATTTGTACCTCACCAACAAGCAACTCAAAAAGAACTTGCTGATGAAATGGGAATCTCAATTGATGCTGTCAAGTCCAAAATTTCAGATTTAGAAGAGTTTAACCCCATGTTGGGACACCGTGGTTGCCGATTAGGTATTACTTATCCTGAGATTACAGCCATGCAGGCACGAGCAATTATTGAAGCAGCGCTAAACCTGAAAGCAAAAGGAGTTGATGCACGTCCTGAGATCATGGTTCCTTTGGTGGGCACAGTTGCCGAGCTAAAAAACCAGACCAAAATTATTCGATCTACCGCCGAGGCAGTATTTAAAGAAAAAGGTGACCGTATCGACTACTTGGTTGGAACAATGATTGAAATTCCGCGAGCTGCACTAACTGCTGACCATATTGCTGCAGAAGCTGATTTCTTTTCTTTCGGAACAAATGACCTGACCCAAATGACATTGGGATATTCACGCGACGATGCCGGTAAATTTCTGCCAGTTTATTTAGAGAATGGTATTTTGCAACAGGATCCATTCCAGATACTCGATCAAAACGGGGTTGGTCAATTGATCAAAATGGGGGTTGAAAAAGGCCGTTCAGCAAAGCCAAATTTGAAAGTTGGTATTTGTGGTGAACATGGCGGAGAACCAAGCTCAGTCGAGTTTTGCGACAGTGTCAATTTAGACTATGTGAGTTGCTCTCCTTATCGTGTTCCGATTGCCCGGATAGCAGCCGCTCTAGCAAATGTCAAACACAGTAGCTAGTTTTACTACTTATAGGAAAATAAAAAACGCCGTTTTTGGAAATCCAAAGACGGCGTTTTCGTTTCAAAGGTCTGTTATTGAAATAAAGGAACTGAAAAAAACTTCCTGTTCCACTGCTATTTTTTTTCGATAATTTTTAACTCTTCAATTTAGCATCCATCGTTATCTTAATGGCTGAAAGTGCTTGAGAAACGGGGCAGTTTTCTTTAGCTTTAGTCGCAAGTTCCTGAAACTTGTCATCGTCAATATCTGGAATTTTTGCTTCTACATCCAAGTGGCTTTCTATTATTTTGAAACCACCATCAACCTGATCTAACTTGATACTTGCAACTGCTTTTACTTCTTTCGGGTCAAAACCTTCACCATCTAAAATATTTGAAAAAGCCATTGAGAAACAACCTGCGTGAGCTGATCCAATCAACATTTCAGGATTTGCTCCCACTCCGTCTTCAAATCTTGATTTAAAACTAAACGGAAACTCAGTATCGCTTTTCTCAAATTGCATACGACCGTTTCCATCTTTCAAATTCCCTTTCCAAAATGCGTGTGCTTTATTAATTTTCATGGAATGATTTTTTTGATTTAAAATGTAACTATCCTTAGTATCGCAAACCAAGTGCCGAAAACAAACCAACACTTCAACAAAACAACAAAAGAAGCTAGTAATCAACCGGAAAGACAAATTTCAAAAACCTTAACTTCAAAAATAAGCAAGAAAAAAATGTGCGGAAAAATCTACCACTGAGGTGAAAAATACACACTTCTAGAACTCGAAATCCTGTGTTGTGATCAAATCAATCAACTGAATGATAGTAAAAAACTCTTTTATCAAAATTTAGTTGGTAATTTGCAAGGTATTTGTAACATGCTATCCAAAATTTAGACAATGATATTTCCACTTCAACAAAGCACCGGGCTCTACACCGACCATTATGAATTAACAATGGCACAAGGCTATTTTTTATGCGGACTCCATAAACAGCCGGCCAATTTTGACTATTTCTTCCGCAAATGCCCTTTCAACGGGAGCTATGTCGTCTTCTCCGGTTTATCATCCGTGCTTTCAATTATCGAAAATTTCAACTATTCTGATAAGGATTGTGAGTATCTTTTGTCGATTGGATTCAACAACAAGTTTGTTGAATTTTTGAGAGACTTTAGTTTCAAGGGTGACATATACGCTGTAAAGGAAGGTGAGCTTATTTTTCCTTATGAGCCGGCACTTCGTGTTCATGGCAATATTTTAGAATGTCAGCTAATTGAAACCCTTCTTTTGAATATTCTCAATTTTGAATCGCTGATCGCCACTAAAGCAAGTCGAATTCGCTTAGCTGCCGGCAAAAAACTGTTAATGGAATTTGGATTAAGACGCGCTCAAGGACTGGGAGGCATTAACGCCAGCAAAGCAGCTATTAGCGGAGGTTTCGACAAAACGTCCAACGTATATAGCGCTTGTCATTTCAATATTGAAAGTACTGGAACAATGGCTCACTCATGGATACAGAGTTTTGGCAATGAGTTGGAAGCTTTTCGTAGTTATGCCAAAATTTTTCCTGATTCATGCACGCTGCTGGTTGATACTTACGACACCTTGAAAAGCGGCGTCCCAAATGCTATAAAAATAGCGCATGAGTTAAAACAAAAAGGACATGAATTAGCCGGCATTCGACTCGACAGTGGTGATTTGACTTTCCTGAGCAAAAAAGCCCGAAAAATGCTGAATGATGAAGGCTTACAACACGTAAAGATTATCGCCTCAAACCAACTGGATGAGAACATCATTCAAAGTCTTGAATTGCAAGGAGCCCCCATTGACATATATGGAGTGGGCACGGCGCTGGCAACCGGCAAGGATGATGCAGCTCTGGATGGTGTTTTTAAGCTATCCATGGTTAATGAAAAGCCATCGATAAAAGTGTCAGAAAATATTTCGAAGATGACTTTACCCGGGATAAAAACCATCCATCGATATATTGATGACGACAATCAGTTTTGTGCCGATGGCATTTCGCTGGAATCGGAAGTTGAGTATGAAAAAATCTACCACATCACCCAACCTGAAAAACAAAAACAAATAAGCTCGTGCATCAAAGAGCCGCTTGTACACCAAGTAATGAAAGGAGGCCAAACAATAATACCACAACAAACGCCTTCAGAATTAGCTCTGTATACGCAGTCCCGCTTAAAGCAACTTCCGGATGAGCATAAACGATTTTTAAACCCACATGTTTATAAAGTTGGGATCAGCGAGCAACTATTATCGACTAGAAATGACCTTGCCCTAAAATACCTGAAAAAAAAAATCCTTTTTAGAATATCAATAAAATACAGCAATATGAAACAAGCATGCAAAAGTCTTCCAACAAAGGAAAATCACGATATGCGAATTCCATATAAATAAGCTTGAAAATTTTATTGAATACCTTTAAAGCAAACGGCCAAATGAGCTAAATAATATCGATATGTTAAAATTATAGAACAGATGAAAGCACTACTAATCGTTGATCTTCAGAATGACTTTCTTCCGGGAGGAGCACTACCAGCGCCTCAAGGAAATCAAATCATACCAGTAATAAATAAGTTGATGAACCGGTTTTCATTGGTGATCGCATCAAGAGATTGGCACCCCAAGGACACCGTTCATTTTGATAAATGGCCGGTTCATTGTGTAGCAGAAACCAAAGGAGCCGATTTTCCAGCACAACTGGATCAATCAAATATTGGACGAGTTGTACAGAAAGGAACCAAGGATAATGATGATGGCTATTCCGCCTTTGAAGCAACCAACCTAAACTTAGATAATTACCTTAAAGAAAATCAGGTTGGTGAATTATTTATTTGTGGTTTAACAACTGAATATTGTGTAAAAACAACTGTTTTGGATGCTTTAAAGCTTGGATACAAAACCATAGTAATAAAGAACGCAGTTGCAGGCGTACAAGCACAACCGGGTGACGAAGACAGAGCCTGGGAAGAAATGAAAAATCAGGGAGCAACACTTGTTGAGCTTGCATAATATCAATAAGATCACCAACTCATTTGCTTAAAAGTGAATAGAATTTATTTTTCCCTTTGAAAAGATGTGAAACTGGTTTATTTTTGCTTCCTGTTGAAACAAAAAAAATGGATCCTACAGAAATTTTAATCACCATCCGTAAAATTGTACGGTCAATCAATCTGGAATCGAAAAAGATCCAAAAAGAATATGGCGTCAGTATTCCTCAAATACTATGTCTTAGTTATTTGCACGCCTCAAAAAACTACCAATCAACGCAAGGTGAAATTCGCAAGTTCCTGAATTTAAACTCCAGCACAACAAGTGGGATTATTGATCGTCTTGAAAGCAAAAGCTATCTAGTTCGTCTTCCAAAACAAGGAGATCGAAGGGTTGTTAATATCGCTTTATCTTCAAAAGGCGCTGATCTATTAAAAAGAATTCCGCCACTAATGCACGACCGCCTAACATCCAAACTAACCACATTGCCCAACATCGAACTACAACAGATACAAGACAACCTGCAGACTTTGGTCAGTCTTCTTGACATTGAGAACGTTGAAGCTTCACCAATGATCACGATTGAAGAACCAATTAACCCAAACAAACCGGGAAAAAACTAATCTTCGTTTCCACGCAACACAACCTATACGCGTATAAAAATACACTCTCATAACTTTAACTGATTGTTAAGCCGTCTCTCTTTAGCATCATTCTAAATAAGGAGTGCACAGGACTATATTTCAGCGCAGTACACATAAATAGCCTATCAATTAGACAAATGAAGATAGTTACATATTTTGCCAACGAAGCCTAAATGTTGTATTTTTGTTCGCATAGAAACAAACAGACTTTATTATGGAGATCTTTAATGGCGTTCAGCAAGCAATTGCATCCAAGATTAACAACCAATCTACCATTTCGAACTGGAAAGACTGGAAGTGGCAACTGAAGCATTCAATCAGTACGATTGAACAATTTGAAAAATTGACCGGAATCGACTTCAGCGAAGAAGAAAAAGGAAAACTTGGAAAAACACTGGATAAGTTTCCTTTATCCATCACCCCTTACTACGCATCGTTAATTTCGCAAGAGAACTACAAGAATGATCCTGTATTCATCCAATCATTCGCCAATATTAACGAACTGAATGTTCTAAATACCGATCTTGCAGACCCGTTGTCTGAAGATAGAGACAGTCCTGAAGTAGGAATTACACACCGTTATCCAGACCGTGTATTATTTCACGTAAGTAATGTTTGTGCAATGTATTGCCGGCATTGTACCCGAAAACGCAAGGTGGGTGACGTCGATTTTGTTCCTTCAAAAGAACAGCTACAAAAAGGAATTGAATATATCAAAAAAACACCGCAGGTTCGCGACGTATTACTGTCTGGTGGTGATCCACTTATGCTTCCCGATAGTAAAATTGACTGGCTTTTGAGTGAACTATCAGCTATTCCACATGTTGAGGTTGTTCGTATAGGAACTAGAATGCCAGTTGTTCTTCCGTACAGAATCACGGATAACTTGATTAATATTTTGAAAAAATATCAGCCACTATGGATCAATACTCATTTCAACCATCCGCGTGAAATGACAAGCTCGGCCAAAGAAGCAGTTAGGAAACTTGCTGACGGAGGATTTCCTGTTGGTAATCAAACCGTATTGCTGGCAAATGTTAATGATTGTCCGCGGATTATGAAACACCTGGTTCACAAACTTGTGCAAAACAGGGTACGCCCCTATTATTTGTACCAATGTGATTTATCTGAAGGGTTGTCGCATTTCCGCACACCAGTTGGAAAAGGTATCGAAATCATGGAAAGTTTGATTGGACATACCAGTGGATTCTCTGTTCCTACATATGTCATTGACGCTCCTGGAGGAGGTGGTAAAATTCCGGTTATGCCAAACTATATCATTTCTTGGTCGACCGACAAAGTGGTTCTTCGCAACTACGAGGGAGTTATTACCACATACAAAGAACCAGATCATTACGAGAATAAATTTTGTGATCGCGACTGCGAAAACTGTAATTTGGAACTGAACCTTCAGGAAAGCGATGAGATGAAATCATTGGGAATCGAAAAACTATTATCCGATTCAGATGCGTCAATTTCATTAATCCCTGAAGATAATGAACGATATAACAGAAGAGAAGAATAAAATGGATCGTATTGAAAACATTGGCCACTCAGTTGTACATCATGGAAAATTCAACAACCGTATTTTCCTGCTAAAATACAGCGATAAGGATAGGCAAAACATAACACAACTATTAAATAGCTTAGCGGCCACCAATGGATACACGAAAATAATTGCCAAAGTGCCCGCTGCTGCACAACCTGTTTTCCTGATCGATGGATATAGGCAGGAGGCTTTCATTCCTGCGTTTTACAAAGGCGAAGAGGATGTATTTTTCATGTCGAAATTTTTAAGCGATGAACGCGATGCTACGCCGGAAGCTCCACTTTCAACTTTAATTGATTTGTTGGCAGCGGATGCAAGCAGTAATGGCGTGGCATTGAACAAACAATTTACCTTAGATATGGCAAAGACGGAGGACGCAGCAGAAATGTCGGAGATATTCAAGCAGGTCTTCGCTACTTACCCCTTCCCTGTTACCAATCCTGAATACATCAAGGAAACCATGGATGATGGTTCGGTGATTTATTTTGGTGTTTGGGATAAGGGCAAATTGGTAGGTATTTCCTCAGCCGAAGTAGATCCCAAAAACAAGAATGCAGAAATGACCGACTTCGCGGTATTGCCGGAATATCGGGGACATAAGCTAGCCTACTTTTTATTGGAAAAGATGGAAGCAAAGTTGCAAGAACTGAACTATAAAACGGCCTATACAATTGCCCGATTAAATTCGCCGGGAATGAACAAAACTTTCATTAACCATGGGTATCATTTTTCTGGAGTACTAAAAAACAACACCAACATTTCCGGACAAATTGAAAGCATGAACGTTTATTACAAAACACTTTAGCTATGGTTAATCAAAGACATCTAGGGCATCTATGTCCCTATGCAAAGGAATGTCCTGTTTTTCAGGAGGAGTTGATCGTTAAGGATGTCATTCCCTTCCTGATCAAAAACGTATTTTGCAACCGAGGACAAAAAGGATGGAAAAATTGTGAGCGGTTTAAATTAGCTGAAACCGGACAAGAGATTCCAAAAACAGCAACCCCATATAAACAGAAATAGATAATGAGAAAAGAAATTGAATTAGAAAAAATTAAAGACAACACAGAAAGAGAAATCGTTAAATTACTTAGCGAACACGACAAATTCATGATGGGAGATATCGTCATGAAACTCAGATTGAGTTACCAACGTGGTCATGAGTATTTAAATTTATTATTGGATAAAAACTGGATTAGCAATACCGAGCAGCCCCCCTATTACACCCTGAAAATTGATTTAAAATAATGCATTGGATTGATCTGACTATTTTCACGGTCTACCTCATTTTTATGCTTGGTGTTGGATTTTTTTTCCTGCGCAAAAACAAAGATACTGACGATTATTTTGTTGGTGGCCGACGAATGAGCAGCCTGCACATCGGCCTTTCGGTTGTTGCAACCGACGTTGGCGGAGGCTTCTCCATAGGATTGGGAGGTTTGGGATTTGTCATGGGAGTATCGGGTAGCTGGCTGCTATTTAGCGGACTTATTGGAGCTTGGCTAACCGCTGTTGTGTTAGTTCCAAAAGTTCATCGGCTGTCGCAACGTCAGAACCTGCTGTCGTTTCCTCAGTTTTTGGAAAACAGCTACAGCAAACAAGTTGCTCTAATTGCAGGCATCATTTCAGCCATTGGATACCTCGGCTTTACCAGTTCTCAAATTTTAGCCGGAGCCAAATTAGCGGCTGCGACATTTCCTTCGCTCTCATTCACCACGGCACTGCTTGTCATGGGGGTAATAGCTGTGGTTTACACGGTCCTCGGCGGACTTAAAGCCGTAATTTATACCGATACGATCCAATGGATAATTTTGATGGGGGGATTAATCTTTGTCGCTTTACCACTCTGCTACTTCGCCGTAGGAGGCTTCGATGCTATTCGGGAAACCCTGCCTGCCTCATACCTGAGTTTTACCAACATTAGCTGGCAACAATTTTTAAACTGGATGATTACCGTTATTCCTATTTGGTTTATCGGAATGACTTTGTACCAGAGAATTTACGCATCGCGCACTCCAAAATCAGCCCAGCGAGCCTGGTTTATTGCCGGACTATTCGAATACCCTCTAATGGCGTTCACAGGTGTGCTGTTGGGGCTACTGGCTAAGGTTGCCTATGAAAATGGGATGCTTGCTGTTTCAGGCTTCCCTATTGGAAGTGAGATTGATTCAGAAATGGGATTGCCGGTGCTATTAAAAACAGTGCTGCCCGTAGGGCTAACCGGCATCGTTCTTTCAGCTTACTTTTCGGCAATTATGTCGACTGCCGACAGCTGCCTTATGGCCGCTTCAGGAAATGTACTAACCGACATCATTAAAGGACACAATCACCCTTCGGGATTGCGTATATCGCAATTATTAACCTTTGCAATTGGAGCAATCGCTCTGCTGCTAGCCTTTAAAATGCCCAATGTCCTGGATCTTATGCTTCACTCATACACATTCATGGTTTCGGGGCTATTTATTCCGGTAATAGCAGCACTAATTAAAACGAATAATAATCCGCTAGCTGCCTTCTGGTCGATGATTGTAGGTGGATGTACATCATTAACTTTGATTATTCTTAATCTTGATCTACCACTAGGCTTAGATCCAATCATCTTTGGCATCGCAAGTTCTCTGGCTGTTTTTGTTTTGCTTTCGCTTGCAAAAAGAACTCCTCAAGTTTCAATTTAACCTCCGTTTTCGAAAGGTAAAATTATACCTATTTTTGCCTTTCAAACTAACAAAGGGACAACTGATGGAGTCGATCTGCTATTACAAGCCGGAAGAGCTAAAACAAATGACTGCTAATCGCAAGCAGGAATTCTCGGCTTTATTTCAAAAACTGAAAAAGAAAAAGCCGAAAAATCTGGATACGATTGTTCATACTCTTCACGAAGAGGCCTTCAGTCAATTCGATTGTTTAGACTGTGCAAATTGTTGCTCCAGCATCAGCCCGATCGTAACTGACAACGATATTAATCGTCTGGCTAAAAGCCAAAAGATGAAAGCTACCGACTTCATTGATCAACATCTTTATCTGGACGAAGATCAAGACTATGTGTTTCAACAAACTCCTTGTCCTTTTTTGATGCACGACAACTACTGCTGTGTGTACAATAACCGTCCGCGTGCCTGTCGCGAATATCCGCACACCGACCGCAAACGCTTTTATCAGATTTTAGATCTCACCCGAAAAAACTGTGAAATTTGCCCTATTGTTTACGCTATTACCAACGAATTAACCAAGCTTGATCTGTAAACGCTACAAGTGACGATAAACACCCTTTAAATTAAACAAGATAACAATTTGATAATTTATAGAATTATTAAAGTATAGGTCATCGCTAAATCAATTTAAAACACACAGATACTGCTGTTTGTGTGTTCATTAAGATTAAACAAAACAAATAGCTAAATCTTAAAAACATAATTTAAAGTTTCCTGTTAGAACAGCTCAAGCATCTGATTGCGGCCATCAATAACACGATTTAACGAATAATGATCTTGATAAATATTGCTATTGGAAATTAATGTCTATTTTTATAAAAGAATTATGGTAAAAATATAAATCAAATGTTTTAACTTGTATTCTGATTTCTAATTTTCATTTTATCGATACTCAGCAAGCATGGACTATTCGTCTCCTCAAAATATTGGACAGATAATAAGCTCACTCTCTCATGAGTTGAGAACCCCTATCACGATCCTTAGCTCCAACCTGCAACTGCTAAAGAATAAGCATTTGCAAATGGATGAAGAGATGCGTAGTGAATCTTTTATGTTATGTGAAGAAGCACTGAGATCGGTTACCGGCTTTTTGGAGGGTATTCATTTTATCAATCTGGCAAATAAAAACGAAGTCTCAAAGAATGTTTCTGCTATAAAAACTGATGAGTTCATCGAGAAAATAATCAACAATAAATCAACATTATTTTATAAATCAGACAGAATAAAAATTAATACACATTCGCCCCATACCACATTCAACTCCGACGAACATTTGCTTATCATGGCTGTTACACAATTACTGGATAATGCCTATAAATTCTCAGCAAAAGATGTTATACTTACGATTTTTACTGATGACAAATTTGTAAATGTAACGATTGAAGATAGTGGTGTCGGAATTCCAAAGGACAAGCGCCAATCTATTTTCCTCCCGTTTTACCGTTGTGAAGAAGTGAAGATGATTAGTGGCATTGGTCTGGGATTACCCATCGCACAAAAAGCGATTGAACGTCTGAATGGAACAATTGAGATTAAAAGTTCCCTCTCAGAAGGAACAATAGTAGAAATAAAAGTACCGGTAAATGAGTGATAAAAAGATATTGATTATTGAAGATGATTTTGCATTGTCCAAGACATTGAGAAATGTATTGATGCTAAATAATTATCAAGCTGATATTGCTAGCTCTGGAGCGGAAGGTATTCAAAAAGCGTATGAATATTGCCCCGATCTGATTTTGTGTGATATTAACATGAAACCAATAGACGGATATCAGGTTTTCAACATTCTTAAAGACAGCATACTGACGAGTAGGATACCTTTTATTTTCATTACCGGAAGATCGGAGTTAAACGATATTCGGATGGGGCTTGAGTTAGGAGTTGATGACTATATTGTCAAGCCTTTTGAGAACGAAGATTTACTGAAATCGATTAAAGTCAGGCTCGATAAATATGAAAAGCTCGTAAATATTGGGAAAAATAATTATAAAGCTTTACTCAATCTTTCACCATACGGCGTCTTTGTTTTTGATGGAGAAACGATTTACGAAACAAACAGAGCATTCCTGGAAGTTACGGGCTTGTCCGATTCCGAAGTTAAAAATACTACATTCGAAAATCTCTTAACGCCAAAGCAATATAACAAGATTGAAGGTCCGATTTTAAAGTGTATAAATGGGTTGAGCGATAATTTTCAGGAAGATATAAAAATAAAAAACGCTGATGGCGACACAGAAAAATTCAGGTTGCACGTAACCCCCAGCCAAAAATACAGTGGTTTCACTTTACTGATTGGGTTATTATCCCCTCTCGAACACAAAACTGAATCAACAGCTCCTCCAGTAGAATATAAAAAACTAGTTAATATCCTGGAAGAAGAAAAAATTACGATTTCGGGAGATCTTGCCCATAAGCTTCACAAAGCGTTTACGCCATCGCAATTGAAATATCACCAAGATCAATCAGATGTATTAGTTAGTAAAAATATTTTTTCAAAACGGGAACAAGAAGTTCTTACACTTTCGTGCAAAGGTCTTCCCATTAAAATGATTGCCGATCAACTAAACATTTCGGATCGAACGGTTGAAAAACATCGTGCAAACCTCATGGAAAAAACAGGCGCAAAAAATATTGTGGAGGTTATTATTTATGCCTTGAAAAATGATTTGGTAGATATCTAAGGCTTTCGATTTGCTTATCGGCAACTTTGAAAAAACGATTTCCTCCCCTATTATTTTACAACCACATCCCAAATTTTTGAAAGGCGAGACTTTTCGGCATCTCCTTCCACCCAAAGTACAACAACATACTTGCCAGCTTCCTGATAGTGATGAATTGGGTGCTGTTCTGTTGAACTTGTCCCATCACCAAAATCCCATTTCCAGGAATTGATTTCACCAACCGACTCATCGGTAAAAGCGACCAAACGCCGCCCCATATCAACCACTCGAAAATCCCATTTTGCTTCAATCTGCTTTTGAAATTTCGGTTCCAACGGCATCAATTGAAAAGGTAAACTATAAGATGCATTTCCATACATCGTATGCTCTTTCGAAAGGTTCCAAAAACCATTATTGCTTTCCTTGTTTACGTCGTCGTAGTCAATCACAGCCCAACACAAGCCAACCAGTTTATTCTCTTCTAAAACCGACTTTACGGCACGGGAAGGATCGTTACCAGCGTAGTCAAATGGGGTGATCCAAAACTCAAGCACTAACTGACCGGATTCACCAAACTCGAAATCATATTGACAAGCTGCATTCGCGTACGGCAATTCCTTTATCCACGGTTGACTTCCCCAAACGAGTGTCCAATCCTTTCCTTTTGCCGGAGTAAAAATATGGTAGTTCTGTGCATGCACACCATGAAAAGAGAAAAAAGCATCCATTGGAGCCATCGACTTGTTAGGGTGAAAACGATCAATGAATGGACCACCCGATTGATCTGCATCTACGATCAGCTCAAAGGTATCGTTGTGCAATCCGGGGCGAGAATAGTCCCAATAATTATCATAAGCCTCATAAAGAAAATAAAGCCGATTTAATCCTTTCACCCAACCCACTTTCACACTGAAAGTCAAATTTTCCGGATCAACCTCTTCATGCTTGCCGCTATCATCCCAAACCTGATCCATTCCAACGGTATAGCTTTCCGGCACCAAGTCCCAGTCATCAACATTTCCGTTGATAACCGGGATTTGATCTTTTGGGAATTGAAATATTTTAAACTCCCTGTTTTCTTGCGACCAACAATTAAAAACTGCAAAAATCAAAAAAAGGGAGGTGTAAAATGACTGTTTCATTAACTAATTTTTAGCTACTCTTTTATCATCTGTAACGAGCTGTCATTTATTTCAAATTGATGTTTTTTCAATAAATTGATAACTTCTGCCCCAGCCAGCAGAACCGGACCATAACCATGTGCTGCATATACATTGATTGGGCGGTAGTAATAGAAAGCAGGATCAAATCCCATTCCAGTCCCGACACAGGTTCCTTCAACCTGTCCTTTCTCGTTTACCATGGTTGAAACAGCGTTCCATCCCAGCATAGCCACCGGAGCATAAGCATACTTATCAATCCAGCCTCGGTTAATTGCTTTCGCAATAGAATAGGTATAAATGGCTGTCGCCGATGTTTCAAGATAGGTATCATTCCGATCAATCAACTGATGCCAAAAACCTGTTCCATCCTGGTATTTGACTAATCCCTTGATATGCGCCTGTAGTTGTTCCAAAACGGCAGGGTATCCTTCATGCGTTTCGGGGAGCACATCCAACAATTCAACCATGGCCATTACAGCCCAGCCATTTGCCCGAGCCCAGTGAAATTGAGGATGAATATCCATGTGTTGCACCCAACCATGCATGTATAAGCCTTTTTCGGAATTGAACATCCGCTCAGAGAATTGTAGAACTTGCTTGACAGCGTCATCGTAATATTTTGAATCACCGGTCAGTTTGCCCATTTGAGCCAATGCAGGCACACTCATAAACAAATCATCCAACCACAAGGTGTTAGGCTGCGGACGATTTCGGGCCAATGTTCCGTCAGGCAATCGAAACTGCTTCATATGAATATAATCGGCAAAATTATCAATCACCGGCCGTAAGCTTTCAATTGTTTCCAACCGCTCGGTTTTTATCATGGCAGCGCAAACCGCTCCGGCATCGTCCAAAGCGCCCGGATGCAATACGGAGTGAATCATAGAACGCTTTTCGGCTTCAACGTCCCCCAAGCTCCAGTAATAACCAGCCAATTCACTGATCAAATTTAAACGCTTTGTTGTATACTCAGCATATTTTGAATTGCCTGTCATTTCGCTGGCCAAAAGCATTCCGGCATAGGTTACTCCCCACTCATAGCTCGTCAAGCGAAAATCACCCGGTGCAAATACGGCCTCTTCCGGTAATGAAGTAAAATCCGTCACCTCTTCGTTGGTCTTTCCATCATTCACTTTTGCAGGAGTCGATTCGTCCAAATAAGTATAGACCTTATCAATCACTTCGGTGACCTCCTCAACCGATGGTGCTCCGTAAGGAGTCGGATAGTCGGGTTGAAGCAAATGTAATGGTGTCGTGGTATCAGTAACCGGTTCCGGCGTTTTTTCCTGATCTGTATTTGTTGTACAAGCCCCCAACAAAAAAGGCAACACAAGACCTGCCATGCAAATTAATTGAAACTTCTTTTTCATTCTAGTTTTATTTGATAGTTAGTATTGATTTTTTAATTTTCTTTTTGAATAACAATTGCCTCATCACGTTCAGGATGGGCAGCCGTTCCTTCAAAACCTTCTATGCTCAGATTTGAAACATCGTGCGCTTCCACAGCATAAGTATAATTGTCGGGGATATTTTCTCCCCATTGGATACTGCTGTTAATCAACTCAATGTTATCTGCAAAACGTATGTAATAGCCGGGATTATCCCGGAATTCAATAGCAGGATATGCTTTTGTTGGGCGATTGTCCATTAAGTTTCCGGGGTAATCAGTCCAGCGCTCCATGGTAATGTTGACATCTTCAAGACGAATGTTGCTAATCCGGCTTTCTTTTGTTCCATTTATTCGCACGCTATTTTCAGATTTACCGGTTACATTTTTGACGACAATATTGTGGATTGATCCAATTTCGCCGCCCGGATTTCGGGGAATAGCAGTAAACGAAATAGCCTCTCCTCGTCCCCACCAGGGAGCCGAATGATAACGCGAAACAAAATTAACGTCTCTGAAAACAACATTATAAACACTTCCCTCGTCGCGAAGCTGGATGGTCAGTCCGCGACAGCTGGTTTTAATTTCACACCGTTCAAAAACGATGTCAAATATATCCTGAGTCGTTTCGGTTCCAATTTTTACGCCCGAATCCTGGGTTTCCAACACGCAGTCGTGAACCCAAATATTTGAGGATGGGCCATAATCCTGGTCCTGCCGTGTGGCTTTTACAACAATCGCATCATCGCCACAAGAAATCTGACAATTCCGGATTTCCACATTGCGACAATGATCCGGATCAATTCCGTCACAGTTCGGCACATTAAGATTGTTGTTAATTTTGATTCCTTCAATTAGAACGTCTTCGCAACCAAGCATATGAACCGTCCAAAGCGGGGCTTTTTCAATGGTGATATCCTGAATGTGTAAATCCTTGCATTCTGTAAGGATAAATAACTTCGGACGCCACTCTTTCGGTATCCACCATTCATTCTCTTCTTCGTAATGCGACATAAATTCCAACGCACGGCCCTGCACACTTCCAGTCCCTGAAATAGTTAAATGGGTGGCTCCGTTCGCAACTATCGCAGCTTCACCCGAATAGTCTTGATGTTGATTACTAACAATCAATTGCGCATCACCTTCAAGATGAAAATTGATGTTGCTTTTTAAGATTAAAGTTCCAATCAAAAACTGATGCCCGGTAGGAATTAAAACTTTTGCACCTTGCTCCGCCATTTCAGCTTCATCTATCGCTTTTTGTATCGCTTCGGTGTCCAATGTTTCCCCATCGCCAACTGCTCCAAAGTCCAATACATTGAAAACCTTCTCGTGCTGTCCTGTCACACTTGCATGCAGATAGGTTGGAAACACTCCAAGCAGCAGCACAACAACCATTAAAGTTGCAGAAATTGCTTTCAGAGTGAGTCGATTTGTTATTAATTGATTTGTTGATTTCATTTTATTAATCTGGTTATCGTTATTTCAATTGGTAAATCTTCAAATCATCTATCACTTGATGTGATTTTACTGTTCTGAACCCAAAATAACCTTCAGTTAAAGCTTGTTGATCGGTGTATGAAAAATACTCTTCTCCATCCACAAAGACCTTAGTTGTTCCGTCGGAAACGACTATTTGGATTAGATAGTTATGGTTGGGCTTCAGTAAATGACTCTCATCATTTTTCTCTTGCAACAATTCCCGCTCACCTGTTCCATCATATTTTCGAAACCGTGTCGTCGAATTGTAATTCCCCCCAATGCCGGCATAATACAGGTTTAAAGGATGATACTCAGCAAAAGTCCCATCCCGGGTGAACAGATTCTTATTATCAGGATCGGTTGCCATCCAAAACATGTTTAAATCAGAAAGCCGATCATTGTGACCATTATTCATGATCACTTCGCGATGATATTCAATCAAAATATTGCCTGATAACTTTTTGTCTAACCAAACAGTCGCACCATGATCAACATCGACGATCAGTTTTCCATTTTCAGTCGATATTGAAGAATAGGGAGAGTCGGGGGTTTCCACCGCCCAGTTTCCCAGTCCGTGGTCAAAACTGTCCTGATAAAGAAGCTGACTTTTTCGATATTGCTCAATGCAAGCTTGCGTCTCTCGATCCTGCGCCGTTGCAGAGCTTTGAATTCCTAACAAGAGAAAAAAAACAACTGCGAGAATATAATTGATTTGTCGCATGAAAGATTGATTTTATTGAATCCTGTTAATATCTGTTACACAACGTCATTCGATGCCCATTAATTGATTTTGGGCACAACTAATTGACAACAAATGACTGCGCTATTTAATAGTCACTTCAACATTGGCCGAAAGCTGACTCACTAAATTTTCCAAATAGCTTTTGAAAAAGTCAGGATCTTTAAAACCCTGGTCGCTCAATTCCCAACCTGCCACAGCATAATAAGTTACCGGCTTTTCATCTTCAACTTTCAGTTTAGCTAAAAAAGACTTGGATAACTGTCCTGTTTCCGGTGCTTCGGAATATCCTTGATATAAATCGCGCGGGACGATTAGTGCCAACCCAAGCCACCATTGTCGGTCGTAGGTCTGCATATCATGGGTGAACAAAACAACCCACTGGTCATTCATTTCAATTTCCTCCAACGGGTTTTGATTATTGATATTGACCAAACCAATCACCAGATTTTCGTCGCCTTTCAAGCCTGAAAACTTCACGGTATTCTGGTATGCATACATGCCGGGCCAAATACTGGTGGTTTCATCCACATTGTATTCCCGGTCATTCGGATGCCAGTTTTCAAAATGATAGCTCAATACCGATTTCACCGGACCTTCAGCCGCAATCCGGAAAGTTGTCTCCTCAACATTATTGATGGAATCATCAACCGTTACGCCCAAGCGCATCAATTGGTCTTCAACCGCTAAGGCATAACCTCCGATCCCTACAGAATTACCGACGGATAAAATATCGCGCCCCCAGTCAGCCATAACATGGTAGGTATCCTCCACTGCACCTTCAGCATTAATTCCAACATTTTCCGGCGACATTAATGACGTTGTTTTGCCGAAAAGATCCTTGGCATTGCGACCATCCAAATAATCGCGGAAGCCAACTTTGTCGTTTTCCCATGAAGGCCCATCCGTTTGATAGCGTTGAAAGCCGATACTTTTTGGAAGATCATCGGCGTATAAAGTTTCGCTGGTAGCAGGTTCAACCGGAGTATCAGCCGAACTGCGTTTCCCAAAACGGGCACTTGTGCGAACCACATATTGTGGCTTCTCACTGACCCATTGCAAAGAGTAAGTTTCCGATCCATTTGAAAGCAGATCAACAACAAAAAACAGTTCATCCCACTTCTGGTCACCATCCAGATCATTCAATTGAGAAGGGATCGTGTCTCCTTCCGTAGAAACAATCAATGGAAAAACTTCACCTTCCGGAAGATCAGAAATCTCTGATCGGTCAATGGAAATCGCTTTATCGGTCAAATCGATAGTAGCCGTATTCGTTAATGCAATCTCAATGTCCTTTGTTGCCGTTTGGCATTGACTAAACAGAAGTGTTAAAATTGCTGCTCCCGCTGAAGCAAATAAGGTGTATCGTTTCATTTCGTTCATATTTATTCGTTATATATTCGTTTTTATAATCTGCAAAATAAAAAGAATTATCGTTTCTTTCACTTTACGGTATCTACTCAACAATTGTCAAGGTAGTTTCTGAAGGTTCTCGGTCTTTACGTTCCAAGTTCCATCCTGTGGAAAACCAGGAGCAACTTCATCCGGACCACCATCCCATCCTGCAGCCATTAATCCGATTGCTTCAAGAAAAGAAGCATTCACAGGCAAATAAGCCGGATTTTTGATTCCTTCTTTGGGTCGGGGAACATAGCCCGTTTTATAAAATTTTGCCTTGGGTGCATCATTACAAACAATGTCAATAGCTGTTTGTCTGTCGCCCAAACGGGCTGCCGTAAGCGCACCCTTTCCCATGCTCCAGCTCACGAAGCTGTTGATGCCATTTCTTTCAACAATAGCGTTGAACGTATTTTGCATGATCTGTTCGTCAATCATTGGTGTTTTCGGGAGATATCCCAACGCCATCAACATAGCAGAAGAAAAATACCCTTGCCTATCGTACATATTGGGATCGGTCTCCAACTCAACATACTTTCCGTCCTGAATGGTCGGACGTGCCAGCTTATTTAAAATATTATCCCAAAGTGAATCCCGTTCCAAATGAAGTCTTTCGCGCCAATCCTGCGCCACTTTCAACCCATAATACCACCCGGCCAGTTCGAAGGTGGGATTCATTGTTGTGTTCTCCTCGGTGCTTTCATTTACCGATTTAATAGGAGGCCCCAGTATATAACGATCGGTAGTGGCATCATAATATGCATAAGAAGCCAGGAATTTTGCTGATTCAAAAACAATGTCTTTGTACTTGTTTAGCGTAACTGAATCGGGTTGCGCGCGATAAACCAATTCCGATAAATAAATGGGATTGGGCTGGTTCCAGATGATAAACGGGTTGATCTCTCCCGGACTGATTCGGCCGTTTATTCCCGACATTTTTGGCCAGCGGGCGCCATCTAAACCTTTGCTTTTTGCGTCGGCCAACGCCACTGGCAAAATCTTATGATACCATTTCAAACCCTTTTCCAGCAACTCCGTGTGGTTCCATTGATAAAACTGAGCTGCATGAATCCAGTACACTTCGGAATTGTGTTTTCCGTACCAACTAATATTTGCCAGTCCGGACTCCTGAGGCGGGAAAGAACCTGAATAGTTGACTTTCATGAGATACTGCGACAAAACAATGCGCCGTTCAAGTTCCTGTGCGCGAGGATCGGTACTGCCACTTAAATCTACTGCCCCGCCTTTTGTCCAGTAAGCTTTCCAGGATTGAGCACTGGCCTGTTTGGTTTCTTCAAATGAAGGCATGGTTTTCATTTCCCTAGCGGGCACAAACTCGCAAACCAAGGTCAAGCTGTCTGATCCTGTGCAGTCCAATGAAAACTCGTGCTTCGTATTCTCTTGCCATTTTCCGGTTTCATGCCAATGAATATTTACAAAATAGCGGGTCGTATCAACGGTTCGCTTCAAAAGAACATGGTTGGCATCTTGCTCAATCACTTCTGTTTGATGCTGATCAGGCTTGCTCCAATCGAAAGCCGGTTTGTTCTTTTTAGAAAGATCGTAAGTATAAGGAAATCGAAAAGCCGGTTTCAATTTTCCAGACTTTAGCAAATCGGATTTTAGTTTGAAAACGACAACACTCAATTCCGGATGACTGACTGTTTCAACCTTCACTTGCTGGCCGTTCAATTTGTATTGACTAGTGACCAGCCCATTCCACAAATTCAGCTTCTGGTTGATGTCCTGAATCATTTTGGGTGTCAGCGGTTGATTCTTTTCATCAACCAGACCAATTTGTCCCATCGGAAGCGGTTGTGGATTTTTACGAAAATAGTCGCCTGCCGGACTTTTCTGACTACTGGCATAATAAATTGGTCGGCCATGAAAATCAGTCTCCTTCATGGCATCTTTTAATTGTAAATGTTTTTGATTGGGAAAAGAATGCCAGGACCAGGTCGTACGGGTTTCCAACGGAAGACCATTTTGGTAATAAAAATCACTCAACGACTGCATACCGGTGACATCGGCGGTATATGCGAAGTCACCATTCCCAACAGACATTGCAGCCATCGGGTCAATTTCGTGTAAAACAACATTATGTCGGTTCACCAGATCGAACCGATTAATCGGCTCTTCAGCTGTAGATGTTTGTTTTGTGGATTGACAACCAAATTGGAGCAACACCAGCAAAAGCACTGCTCCAATTCCTGATTCTGTTCGATTTTTCATTGATTTATTCGTTTAGTCTTTTGCCATCTTTAAAAAATTGCTCTGTTTTTACTCACAATCTGACAGTTGGCAGATTGAGTGAAAAAGGAGAGGGAAAATATTAAAATCCTATCGATGTGGTAAGCTTAATTTCATTTTTATACACTGTCTCCTTTCCAAAGTTTACGACTAAGTTAATGAGATCAAACTATTTTGCATCCTGTACTCTCGGGTTATCCTCCGGCAATTGATCTCCAATCAACTCCAATAGTTCAATGGCATTCAAACACCACTGTGCGGTGTTATTTGTTGATACGCCTTCCACTTCGTAAACGGGCTCCAAACTTTGTATGCCTTCAAACTTCTCCATATTGAAATTTGTGTTTCCCCATCTCGAATCGGCATTGAAAAACATTTTCCAGGCCATTTTTGCATAATCCTGATTCCCTGTTCTTTTTGCATAATAAGCTGGTAGTCTTGCATACCATGGAGCAGGATCTCCCAGCGTTACCCCAACGCCAAATGCTTTTTGTACCGAATCAACAGGTTGTGCATACAATTGGCAAAATTGCATCCAGCGATTGTCCCATGTCGAATTATCAATCAATTTTGTTAATTCAAAAGCTATTTCCGGCCCACCCATTAGCACTGAAAGATGACTGTGTCCAATATCCTCTGGATGAAGTTGGTACAACTTGTAAGTTTCCGGGTCGTATCCCATTGCAGCACCTTTGCCTGAGAAAAATCCATATGGCATTTCATCCAAACTATTCACTCCTGCCAAAATCCGTTCTTTGTACTGATCATCTCCGGTTCGTTCCCAAGCCGTCATCCAATTGCCAACTAAAGCCAGCCAGTCGGGGCCAAATCGCGCATGCGTAGGATATTTGCTTTTATCCAGAATGAGACGTAAGGGATCGAGTCTCCCTATGGCTTGATTGGATGCTTCAACGGAGGCTTGCATCAAATCGCCGGTTCGTTCATCCGTGGTCAGGTAATAATAAAAGCGACCAAGAGCTGCCTGAGCAATGCGAACTTCTTTCGCTCCATCTCCCCAGTGGCGGACATTGTGTCGGGAACCCAAACCTGCAAACTCACCCAAATGATACACATCGACTTCCCCGGTGTGACGGGTCATCGCTTCAGCCATTCTAAAAATATCCTCTCTGCCTGATCGCAGATAACTATACCAAAGCCACATATTCGGCATCAACTCAGTGTTATCCCAGGCAAAACCTCCGATATCATACATCCACACGTGTCTTTCTGAGTCGTAGGCATGCATCACATCACCATAGTCCCAGAAGCCATACCAATGTCGTTGTTCAACTTCCAACTGATAATATTCAAAAGCACTATCCAGTTGATTTTCAATCCACCGCTTGCCTTTCGTGCTTTTATCTGGTAAGCTCCATACACCAAAAACCGGAATTTGATGAATATATTCTGGTGAAGCGGTTAACAAAGGGGGATTGTTAACTTGCTCAGCCAAGTTACTTAAAGACTCGTAGGAAGGGACTTCTGATGACGCAAATAGTACAAATTCAGTAGTACGGGCCACACCTGTTGGCGTGCTATGCCCCGGCTGAACATCTTCGTAGCTGGCATTCAGGTTATGCCCCCACTGCAAGGTATCATAATGGCGCATGTCCATCGCCTCAGCTTCAGGCGACCAAAGCCAGGCTCGTAATTCTGCCTGATCTGTTCTAGCATTCTTCACCTCCAAAGCCGACGGAAATGACTGCCAAAAATCGCGCATGCAAATAGCCAAACCACCAGAAACATCTCCTACAAATGCCAATCCGTTCGATCTTCCTCCAGCTCCGGCGTCGATCCAGGCACTTTGGTCGTTCGTACGCTTTTTTACTTGAAAACCATCCGCGTTATTCTGAGCCAATTGAAAATCGTTCCACGAAGCCCAGTGTTTCACCAAAAACTGATTGCCCTTGTCAAGCGCTTCTATTTCAGGAATTCGCTCTCCCCTCAACTGCTTTTCATATAAATTTTCCCGATTGTGAATAAACGGGCGTCGTCCCTTTAACGGTTGCACCGGTTCATCCCACAAGCCCCCATTCTCTCCTGAAAACCGAACATGTCTATTATACAAAGTTTCGTTGAGAGGAACATCAAAGAATACTCCAAGCCCACGAATAAAATCCTGATGTTGATCGCCATCATAAATAATTGTATGAACCATCCGCACAGATTGCTGCCCGGTATAAAAGTAAAGCCGCAATACAAAAGGCAGCCACTCCCGATCTCCATTTTCGGAGATATGATTCCCTTCAATTTTCACAACAGCTCTCACGTCGCCATTTTGCTCAAGAGTTACTCTCTCAATTTGTCCAACAAACTTATTCTTTGTCGGTTGCTCGCCAACTTCACGATCTGGCCCTTGTTGTGTAATACACACCAATTTTCCACCGGAAGAAATTTCCTGATTATTGATCGACAATGATTGGATTATACTCGATCCCTGCCTGGGAATGACACATTGCAAAAATCCTGTATTGACAACTAAATTGTCAACATCATCTGCAACCAGAAGTTGCGACGAATCACTTCGTTCCGATCGATCAGATTGAAGTTGAAATGCTGTACCTTCACTTCCTGACACAACCGTACTCAAACCAACCCATTTAAAGCTGCCGTCAGGCCAATAGGCTAAAGGCCACGATTGAACAGGCAATTGTTGATCTTGTTCGTTTGTCAAAATAAACTGATCTGATTTTGTAATTGCTCCTTCTGAAAATGGAACTCCCCAGCTGACCCCTGTCGAATGTTTTGGAGAATTATCTCCAAGCCAGTTTAGTTGAACGACCGATGCTTCCTGAGACATAACCATGACCTGACTATGACCGAACACTATGAAAATCAATGCGAATATTGTCTTTCCGATTTTACACATTTCTAAAATTTTTATATCAATACTTTCTGAATTCAAGTTAACAATTAATACTGATTGAAATCCAGAACAAGTTCCTGATCATCCTTACTGATTTTAATAACACCGCTTTTGTATCTCGATTTAATATACGGGCTGTCAAATAGCACGTCAGGCGAGTAATTAACCCGCTCACCGCCAATCATCGATATTTCTTCGTTTGCCAGATTGAAATACATCTCCTTCGCATTTTCGCCACATCCCCGATAGTGCAAGATATTAAAACCTGCGACAACGGTTTTATCCAGCACCAGCTGGTTATCTAAAATATCATCCATAAAAGCTTCAAAGGTTTTATGATGAACCCGCCGCGATGTTTCAAATATCATCCCGGCATATTTGTCGTTTAAATAGATCATTTTTTTATCCGAACTCCAAGAATAACTATCGTCTACCAATTCACTATGCACCCCCGATGTGCCACCATCATTGCCTTTCACTACGCGAACTGCTGCAAATGCATCTCCTTTTTCCACAAATATCCAGCCTTTCTTTTCAACCACCCGATCATGAGTATCGCCAATATAAATACCGTAATCATTCCCAATCATAAGCTTAGATGGGTACCAGTCAGGATTAACCTGCGAAAAACGGCGGGTCTGCTGAACCAGCATCACGTTTTCGTGTTGGACAGCCCTGCAAAGTGCATGTTCGTTTGTCCAGCCTTTTGTATTCACTGCAGCATCAGTTGGATAAATTCGTGGCCCGTTTTCTCCTTTAAAGATAATTCCCAACCAGCGAGCCTGGACACTCAAATGACTGTGAACAGCTACCGGGTGATCCATTTGACAGCCCATAATATAATCCGGTGTAATCCAGCTATATCGCACAAAACGAGCTTCCGTATCGCATAACATGGTGCGTTCGGTTCCCAAAGGCCTTGGCCATATATTTTCCTCTTCCCCCGGCTTGCGCGACACATAAGCAAATTCGCCAAGCCCCTGCCGGTCCAGTGCGATGCTCCAGTGAATCGGCTTCAGTTTATAATTACTAATCAACTGCGTAAAATAATGATCTTCCGCACTGCCTTCACCACCAAAATAAAAGCGGCTTTGAAGATACATCGCACTGCTCCATTTATTTCCATCCTTAACACGCGTTTTAGCGCCACCCCGCACACCGTTAAGCTGATCCAATGCCCAATCCGCCCAAACAGCGTCTAAAAAATTTTCAGCCTTTATTGCAAGTTTTTGCTCGTTGCAAAGATCAAATATATCTGTGAGGTACGAAATACTGACTGCCATATATCCAGGAGAAGCAACCTCAAGGAAAAATCCTTTTTTCGCCCTTTCCAAAAAATACTTATCAAAATAAGCAACCCATTCCCTATGATGCTCGGCAGCAGTGTATTGCTTTCCATCTTTATAATTTCCGCGCGGTTTGGGCCCGTCATCTGATCCACCTCCATACATACTATGAAACCAGAACTTATAACCACCACCATTGCCCAAATCAGGATATATGCGGTCCTTAAATTCCGGCTCATTCATGAAAATCTGAGAAGTGATTAAGCTACTAACCTTAGCAACGATGTCGTGGTTTTCACTGCCTTCCATCCACCACGTGCTCCATCTGGCTAAAAGGATATCATCTTTATACTCCATTCGCTGCCAAAGCATTTCCAAAAGTGCTTTTTCTGTTTCAGGATATAACCGTCCGGGAGAAACAGTCCCCTTTGCCCCAAAAGCGTAATATAAATGATAAAGCCATTGATTTAGAGATAGATTCCAGTAGTCATCCAGTCCATTTACCTGAGGGTCATCGCTCGTGAAGATGGCAAGCAAAGTCTCATTCACCCGATCAAGATCTCTACCCAGCCATAAAGAAGCAAAATAAGAATGATATGGTATTCTCGCATCGTCTCCACTTTCTATAGCAGCTTGCTCAAAGGCTTGATGAATACGCAATGGGTTGGTATCATGAGCCTTTTTAATATATTCATTTAGATTTTCTTCAGAGTAAATAAAATTCTGGTTCCCGAGTGGATTTTCAAACTCACCAGATGAAGAAGCCAAAGAAAAAAATCCAAATACTGTTAATAAAAGAAGTCTCCTTTTATTCATTGCCTATAAATTTAAAAGTATCCGTGTATATAACCGTTTCCCTTTATTTCTTCGGGAATAATGGTAAAAGCAATACATCGCTATCAGTGAATAAACTGGAATTAATCAACACCCATTTACCATCAGGACTTACGGACGGATGTAGGTGGGCTTCATCGGTAAACGGGCTAATACTATTTTTTCGGTGTCCCTGAGTCAGTAGCACCACATCATCGTTATCTTCAGCATTAATTCGGTAAAGCTTTCCATCAAAGGTGTCAGCAACAATCCATTTGCGGTCGGGTGTAGCATTGCAATGCCAGTACCCGCCCATTACCGTTTGACCGTGAAATTCGGGCTCGTTGGTACGGATATTTAACGAATAGAGTCCGGTTTGGTTGGTTTGCAAACGATCCAGGTGTCCCATCAGGTGAAACAAAATATGATCAGGCCCCATGAATACCTCATGTGTCACCCAGTCATTATCATCCTCGTTATAAATTGGTTTGTTGGTCACGTTTCCATCTTCGTCGATTGTCATATACCACATCCGTTGCGGAGAATCGCCGCCGGTTTCCCAACAATACATCACCTCTCCGGTTACAAATGGATTTGATTGAAGATGCCCGATACGAAAAGGTACTTCCAATGCTTTCTTGGTTTTTCCTGAATTAAACTCAACACTATAAATAGCCGAAGTGTCTTTGTTTATTCTGGTTGAGAAAAACACACGATTTTCGTTGGCATCCAAGCCCAAGCCAGAAGGGTGAATTGAATCAGGAACCGTAGCCAAAACAATTTCGTAATCTTCCGGGCTTCCAACCGTCCCATTCTTGCTATCTTCCAACAGTTTTTCAAGCTGAAGTTCAACTAGTTTATTTCCTCGAAATAGGTAAGCTGAGTTTTTGTGCCACCCCAAGTGCAGGTTACTACCCCTGTCTCCTGTTGTTATTTGAACAATTTCAAAATTATCCATGGAAATCGCATAGGCTTGCCGATCTCTTTTTTCACGAGTAGATGTGCGGTCAGAAGTGATCACGACGTATTTCCCATCCGCAGTCCATTGCGGATGAGTTTGGTACATTTTGGAGTTGTTGTGGCGTGAAGTGGTCAAGGCGTTATCTGTTGTTCCAGTCACGTCATCAACATAGGTGAAATTTTCGGAAGGGAAACGTTGTCCAAAGACATCATCTCCCGCCATATCAAATGTGTGATAAACTCCCGATAGATGGGAATAATCAACACCATTTACCGTCTGGCTTCGGCTTGCCACTGCAATGAATACAAAACAACTAATCAAAAGTATTTTCCTAAACGAAAGGTTTGTCAGGGTTCTGACTTGACAGGCTGGAATAATGCTATAATTCTTCATTTGGTTAGGTTTAAGTAAGATATAAACATGAACGTTCTATTCCGGTGTATAGGCAACACCGCCTTAAATATTACGTTTGATATTTAAGGAATTTATAGATAACAGAAACTAAAAAAGCTAAAACAGCCCGGAATAAATTCCGGGCTGTTTTTTTGTAAGATTAAAATTAATAACCAGGATTTTGTTGCAATTTATTATTTGCATCAATGGCTCTTTTTGGTATTGGAAACAAGTTCCAATGATCATCAGATGCGGCGGCTTTAAATTCCCACGCATCGTTAAATTTACCAAAACGAATCAAGTCATTTCTGCGCTTCATTTCAAAAGCCAGTTCACGACCACGTTCCTCAAAAATATCGTTTAAAGTAACTGACGTTAATGTACTCGCATGGCTTCGTTCCCGAACTTGATTGACCAAAGGTAAAGCTTCACCAAATTTATTTTGACGAGCCAATGCTTCAGCTTTCATGAGAATAATGTCAGCTAAGCGAAACCAGGCAATATCATTTCCTGCATTTCCGCCATTTGTATTTGGGTCAAGTCCCCACTTAATCCATTTGATTCCAGCATTCATTGGCTGATTTCTAATTCCAGTTGCTTCAATAATCACATAAGGAACGGGACCTTTAGCTGATTCTCCCTCAACATATAAAAATGAGTTACCATCCGGAACAATTTCCTCAACCATGACTGTTTCACCATTACGAGGATCCTTTAATTCGCCAGGCATTAAGAACAATCCCTTTCGATCATCTTGCTCTTCATACAAAGCAGCAACAGAAGGTCTGGTTCCAAAACCATTTTGAGGAGTATAAGGTAGCCCAAACAAACCGCCCCCAATTCCGGGAAGTACTTTTTGTACAATTGGGTGTCCAATTCCGCCGGTAATATCAGGTGTATACACACCTGCCCATATCATTTCTTCGTTTTCCTCATTGTTGTATACGAAGTTATCGAAATAGTTATCCAATAAACCAAAGGCACCAGAATTAATAACCAGATCAGCATTTGTAATTACTTTATCCCACTGCGCTGTTCCTGTATAAACTTCGGCATTTAAATAAACCATGGCCAATAGACTGTAAACTGCCTCTTTGGTTAATCTTCCATAGTATTCACTTCCGACATCGTTTTGTGAAGGCAATTCTACAACAGCTTCACCCAACTCCGAAATGACAAAATCGAAAACTTGTTGTCTCGAATTTTGATCCGGTAGGTTATTGGGATCAACTTTAGGTTCAGTAAAAATTGGAACGCTACCAAAAAGATCCATCAAATAGAAATAGGCGTAAGCTCTTAAAGCTCTCAATTCAGCTTTTGCTCCTGCAACATTATCCAAACCGGCAGCGTCAAGTGAAGCAATCAGGGCGTTGGCCTGACCAACAGTCAGGAACAAGGTATTCCACATGCTCCAAAGATAACCATGATCTGCATCCCACTGATGTTCGGCCAATTGCTCAAAACTACTATTTGCCCACCAGCCTTGAATTTTACCATGTACGACTACTTGATCAGTGCAACACTCCAGCACTCGATATGGAGCACCAAAAGTAGGGATTCCGGCAAAATTTCTGTAGGCTCCTGATAACGATGAAAGAACCTGCGCATCATTCGCATAAAAGTTATCCGGGGTATAGATTGAATAAACGTCTTCCTCAAGCTCACAACTTGAAAACATAACAAGCAAGAAGGAGAGACAAACAATAAATTGCTTATTTATAAGTAATTTGAAAAATTTCATAATCTTAAATTTTAATAGTTATTCACCCTTCTGTTTAAAATGACAAACTTGCTCCAAGCATGAAAACACGGGGTCTTGGATAAGATAAATAGTCAATACCAATCGGAGCAACACCTCCGCGGTTTGTATTCGTTCTTACTTCAGGATCAAAGCCAGAATAGTTTGTTATAACAAATAAGTTTTGCCCAGTCAGATAAAGTCGTGCTTTTGATAAAAAGGTCAAACGACTGGTGTCAAACGTATACCCGATACTCATGTTATCCAAACGAAAGTAACTGCCATCTTCCAACCACTGAGAAGAGAACTGAGAAATCTGATCACGACTCATTCCGAGGTCAAGTGCTGATTTAAGAATATTAACACCAGGGGCAGCATTCACGTATGAAAATTCAGCTGCTGTGTTGTTATATATTTTATTTCCGGAAACACCCCTGAAAGAAATTGACATATCGAAGTTCTTCCAGAAAAAGCTATTGCTAAATCCAAATGTGAAATCAGGATTAGCAGATCCCAAAACGACCATATCAGCTCCATCCACTCCATCTTCATCAAGATAAGTTTCCATGCCGTCAGCGTCCAAACCGGTAAATTGCCGTCCATAAAAAGTACCCAACTCATACCCGGGTTTGATAATTTGTGTTGAACTTCCGTTACTAACAACTCCTGAAGTTGCATTCGTTAAGATTTCATCTCTCGAGAAATTCTCATTCGAGAGCGTAATAACTTCATTCTTATTGGTAGAGAAGTTGAAATTCGCGTTCCATTGGAATTCACTTTTGCGTATAATCTTACCATCCAACGATAATTCGAAACCGGTATTGTCAACTTCACCAACATTGGCCCACTGACTAGTAACCACGGATGGAGATGCAGTTGAGAACTCCAATAGTAGGTCAGTAGTATGTTTCTTATAAAAGTCTAACGTACCGGTTAAGCGCTGATCCCACAATCCAAAGTCGATTCCAATATTGGCTTGGCTGGTTGTTTCCCACTTCAAATCCGGATTTGGGTAGTTACTTGGTAGCACACTTGGAATAGCAGTTCCACCTAAAACGTAAACATTAGAACCTGAGATGGATAACTGCTCACGAAACAGGTCATTCGGAATTTCCTGATTACCAGTCACACCATACCCCAAGCGAACTTTCATATTACTGATTATTGAGCTGCTAAAGAAAGGCTCATCAGACAACTTCCAGGCAAATGCACCTGACGGGAAAAGTCCATACTGGTTGTTGCCCCCAAAGCGACTGGAACCATCTCGACGTAATGTCGCAGTAAATATGTAACGATCCAGTAGTTTATAATTTGCGCGGGCATACATTGAGGCTAAACGATTAGCAGACTTATAGGAAGTATTGGATACCAGGCTTCCTGATTGCATCAAATTCCATTTAACTGAAGATGCAACAAACTGATTGGCAGCAGTAAACGTATTTTCGGTCACGAATCGTTGAAAAGAATATCCTGCCAGAACAGTTAATGAACTGCTGTTTGCAAATTCTTCGTTATACGTTAGGTTTGTTTCAATCAACGAACTTGAATTTTGTATTTTACTAATTGAGGCACGACCATTTTCAGCCTGTCCAATAGGATGGGTTGCAGGAACAGCAGTATAACGATTCACGGCCTCATCATTGTGTCCAACGTTAACACTCACTTTAAGTTCGTCTAGAATATGGTATTCGATATTGGCATTCCC